>JBIOVW010000216.1:0-8275 GCA_044867945.1 Nakamurella sp.
CGGGAAAGCCGAGGAGATCGCCACCACCGCCCTGTTTTTGGCCTGCGACGACTCGTCGTACATCACCGGTACCGACATCGTCGTCGACGGCGGCTGGTTCTCCTCCGCGCCCTATCTGGGCAACGAACGGTCCCATCACATGCTCCAGCTATTGAAGGCGAAGGAGGAAGTGCAGCACTTCGTCAAGCACTTCGCCTGAGATCCCAGGGCACTGAACACCGACGGGAGGATGCACCAGTGAGCGAAGCCGCGGTCATCGATATCGAGGGGTTGGTCAAGTCCTACGGCTCGTTCCAGGCCCTCAAGGGGCTGGACCTGCAGGTGGCCCAGGGGCAGGTGCACGGGTTCCTGGGGCCTAACGGCGCGGGGAAATCGACGACGATCCGGGTGCTGCTCGGATTGCTCAAGGCCGACGGCGGCACGGTGCGCCTGCTCGGGGGTGATCCGTGGCGGGATGTCGTGCAGTTGCACCGCCGGTTGGCGTACGTGCCAGGTGACGTGTCGCTGTGGCCGGGGATGTCCGGTGGTGAGGCGATCGACCTGCTCGGCACCCTGCGCGGCGGGTTGGACGAGCAGCGGCGGGTCGAGTTGCTCGACCGGTTCGAACTGGACCCGACCAAACGGGGCCGGCAGTACTCCAAGGGCAACCGGCAGAAGGTCGCGATCGTCGCCGCGTTGGCCTCCAACGTGGAACTGCTGATCCTGGACGAGCCGACCAGCGGCCTGGACCCGTTGATGGAGAACGTGTTCCAGGACTGCGTGGGTGAGGCGGTGCAGCGGGGCACGACCGTGCTGCTGAGCAGCCACATCCTGGCCGAGCTGGAAACCCTGGCCGACCGGCTCAGCATCATCCGCGACGGCCGGATCGTGCAGACCGGCACCCTGGCCGAGCTGCGCGGCCACACCCGCACCTCGATCCACGCCATCCTGGACCGGGCGCCCACGCCGGAGCAGTTGACCCGGTTCGCCGACGTCCACCTGGACGGGAACCGGTTGACCGCCACGGTCGACTCCAACCGCATCGGGGAGGCGATGAGCACGCTGACCCCGTTGGGATTGACGTCGCTGACCGTGGAACCACCCTCGTTGGAATCACTGTTCCTGCGCCTGTACGACACGGACCAGGAGGTGACCCACCCGGACGCGGCCGCGGGGACGCCGCGATGAGTACCGCGCTGGCCGGCACCGCCCCACTGCTGCGCACCACCGTCCGGCACGACGGCCGGCTGTTCGCGCCGTGGATCGTGATCGCCACCGCCCTGTCCGCCTCGTCCGTCCTGGTCTACCCGTGGGTGTTCCCCACGCAGGCCGACCGGGCCGCCCTGGCCGCCGCGATCGGCGCGAACCCGGCCCTGGGCCTGATCTTCGGACCCGCCTACGACCTGAGCACCGTCGACGGGTTCAACGCCTGGCGCAGCCTGGCGTTGGGCGGCTTCCTGACCGCCCTGGGCGCGATCTTCACCGTGACCCGCGGCACCCGCGGCCAGGAGGACTCCGGGCAGGCCGAACTGCTCGCCTCGGGCGTGTTGGGTCGGTCCAGCCGGCTGCTGTCCGCCGCCGGCATGGCATTGCTCGGGTCGCTGCTGCTCGGTCTGATCGCGGGCCTGGTCACCGTGCTGTGCGGCGGCGGCTGGACGCCCTCGATGCTGCTCGGGGCCACGTTCACCGCGACCGGGTGGACGTTCGCCGCGCTCGCCGCGGTCACCGCGCAGGTCGGGTCGGACGCCCGCACCGCCAACTCGCTCGCGGTCGGCGCCCTGGGCGTGCTGTTCCTGCTCCGCGGCGTCGCCTACTCGCTGCAGGCGCCGGGCTGGACGATCTGGATCAACCCGCTCGGCTGGATCCAGGAAACCCAACCCGCGCACGCGAACCGGTGGTGGCCGCTGCTGCTCGCGGTCGCCCTGACCGGTTTGCTATTGACGGTCGCGTTCGCCCTGCAGGGCCGCCGCGACTTCGGTCAGGGCGCGATCGCTCCCCGCCCGGGCCCCGCCCGCGGCGCGGTCCGGAGCACCGGTCGGCTGGCCCTGCGGCTCAACTGGGGGCCGCTGCTTACCTGGACGGTCGCGTTCGTGGCCCTGGGCGTGGTGTTCGGCTACTTCACCACCTCGATCACCGACATCCTGGGCTCGGACAGCGCCGTCACCCAGGTCCTGGCCGCCGGCGCGACCACCCCCGACGCGCTGGTCGCTGCGTTCCTGGTCACCGTGCTGAGCCTGGTCGGCATCCTGGCCACGATCCCCGGCGTGCTGACCATGCTCAAGGTCCGCCGGGAGGAAATGGACGACCGGGTCGAACCGATCATCGCCGCCGCCGTGCCCCGGACCGGGTTCTACGGCAGCAACGTGCTCCTGGCCCTGGCCGCCTCGACCCTGTACGTGCTGATCGGCGGCACCCTGATCGCGATACTCGCCGCGTCCGCGGACATCGGCATCGGCTTCGGCCACGCCCTGCTGCAGGCCGTGGCCACCGCCCCCGCGGTCTGGACCGTGGTCGCCCTGTCCGTCACCGTCATCGGCGCCCGACCCCAGGTCACCCTCGCCGCCTGGCTCGGCGTGCTGGCCTCGTTCGTGCTCACCCTGCTCGGTCCGACGTTCGGGCTGCCCGACTGGGTCCTGGGTATCAGCCCGTTCTGGCACATCCCGAACGTCAGCGACCCCAACGCCAACTGGACCGGCCTGATCTGGATCAGCCTGGTCACCCTGATCTTCCTGGCCGCCGGGTTCGCCGGATTCAACCGACGCGACCTCGCCCGCTGACGACCTACGAGCGGGGAGACCATGGCCGACTTTGTACTGTCACCTCACGGTGGAGCGGTTGGGATTGGTCATAGTCAGTGACCCGGTCCAACCTGCGCGACACTCCGACGCCAGCCCGTCGACCCGAGCTCGCCCGGTTCGTCGCGATCGAATCCGCATGTGACTGACCCTCACCACTCAGCCGTGTCCCTTTGAGGGATCCTCGGGTTCATCCTTGCCCGCGACGCGGCGCTGGCTTGCCTAACCAACGCAGCAAGATCACCAAACGCCCAGATCCGTTCCGTTGCTACGGCGACCCGGGCTCGGCGTCGCCACGCGCGCAGCCCACCGCTGCGCCACGGTCGGAATCGTAGGACGCCGACGATCTTCGCACGATGCCGTGTTCAGAAAACGGTCCGTACCTGAACATGCGCCGATCGGCCCGCCAGCAGGCTCGCAACGCCGTGGACTCGTTCAACAACTCGTTCAACAACCTGTAGGTTCGGCATCGGTTGCTGAACAGGTTTGCTGAACGAGAGGGCAGTCGTCGGTGGCGTTGGTAGGACTGGTGCGCGTCAGCACGAGCAAGCAGGAGACCGCCCGGCAACACGACGCGCTCGACGGGCTGTGCGTGAAGGTGTTCGAGGAGAAGATCAGCGGCAGCTTCGCCGTCGACGCCCGGCCCACGCTCGCCGCCGCGATCGACTACCTGCGCCCTGGCGACATGCTCACCGTGCAGGAGGTCGACCGACTCGGCCGTAACTTGCTCGAAGGCCTACTCGTACTCAACGACCTGTTCTCCCGCGGCATTGCGGTCAAGGTCCTCGACGGTATCGCCGCCGGCGAGCACACCGACCGCAGCCTCATCCTCGACCTGGCGCTCGCCCTGGCCGAGGATCGGCGCCGCGACATCGTCCGCAAGACCCGCGACGGGCTCGCCGCCGCCCGCGCCCGCGGCCGCACCGGCGGCCGGCCCCGCGTCGTCGACACCGACAAGCGACGCATCATCCTCGCCCGCCATGCCGACGGCGAATCCATCCGCACCATCGCCCGCGCCACCAAGGTGTCGGTCGGCACCGTTCACAAAGTCCTCGTCGATCATCGCGGCAGCAGCGACTGATCACCGCCGGTCAGGCATATCCGCCCGATCCTCGGCGAAAGCTACGGCGACCCCTGACCGGCACCTTCTCCCGGTTCGCGCCCCAGCGTTCGGCGCCAGAGGCGGCCGGGCGCTGCTGGATCAGCGCACCGGAATCTATTGGGCTGCAGACGCCTTCGGCTGTCTGCTGTCGGACGGACCGGTCGGGACCGTCGCCGAGCTCGAGAAGCAGGCGTGGGCCGACGGGATGGCAATGTTCGCGCACCACCTGCTCGCGGCCTGGCTCGACCTCGTCGACCACCGGCGATTCGCCGCACTGTCCGATCGCACCGGGGCCCTTGGGTTGACCACGATCGCCGCCGCGCACAGCCCGCTGATCACCGACCCGAGCATCGACGACGGCTGGCGGTGCTCTACAGCTCCGTCACCGAACGCACCGGTGAGGTGACGCTCGGTACCGGTGAGCCGATCACGCTGGCGCCTCCGTTGGCGGGCGACCGGTGGCTGGCCGCGAACGGGTGCTGCGCCGCCTCGCCGCATCGCCGGGCGGTGCTGCCGATCGACGGCCGCTTCGCCCCGTTCGAGCGCTTCGCCATCGACTGGCTGCGGGTCGATCCCGACCTCGATCCGGCGTCGCTTCCGGAACCGGGGATGCTGCCGTCCATTTCGGGTTCGGCGGACGCGACGACGAACGACGCCTACCTCGCGTACGACGAACCGCTCCTCGCCGTCGCCGACGGGACCGTGGTCAAGGTCGTCGACGGCCGGGCCGAGCAGGCGCCGCACACCGACCCGCAGGGCCTGCAGCTGGACGAGTTCGGCGGGAACTACCTGCTCCTGGACATCGGCGACGGCTTCCACGCCTTCTATGCCCACCTCAAGGGGGGGACCTTCGAGGTCCAGCAGGGCGATCAGGTCGAGCGGGGCGCGGTCCTCGGCCGCCTCGGCAATTCGGGCAACACCACGGAACCACATCTGCACTTCCACATCGGCCGCGAAGCGACGCCGTTCACCGCGACGAACTGGCCGTACGAATTCTCCGCCTTCGACGTGACGGGCGCGCTGGATCCGGCAGACTTCGCCGTGACCGAGACCCCCACCTCGGGGTCCAAGTCCGACGCACTCCCCCTGCAGTGGGACGTCGTGACGTTCCCCGGCTGACGATCGGCCAACGGTATTCGTCGACCCTTTCATCGCCGCCGTCGAGTCCGCAATCCAGCCGCCACGACAGACAGGAACAGATCCGATGACGCGTACGAGCTCACCGATGCCCTCCGTGGCCGATCGAGGGCGCCGACCGCGCGCCGGACGTCGTGCGGGGTTTGCGGTGCCGTTGCTGGTGATCGCAGTGACGGTGGCTACGTCAGCCTGTGGCAACCCCGGCGGTTCCACGACGACGCCGACGGCTTCCACGGTCACCGCCGAGCCATCGCCGGTCACTGCACCGGCGGGAACCACTGTGCCGGCAGCAACCACTGTGCCGGCAGTAACCACGGCGCCGCTCACCCCGGCGGCGCTGCTCCAGCCGGTCGGGTGGCCGGGCAAGGCGCCCAACATGACACCGGTCGACGCTGCGACCGCAGCCGACTGGCAGCGCAAGGCCGAGGCCGCGCTGGCGGGCCAGGACGGTCTCAACGGCTTGTGGCTGGCGTACTCGGATCCGGTCAGGGGTTACTGGACGGCCGCCCTCGGCGACGCCGTCACCGCCCCCGGGACCCCGGCGACCATCGACGATTCCGCGGCCATCGGGTCGATCACCAAGACGTTCACCGCGACAGCGATCCTCGAAATGGTGGCCGCCGGTCGGCTCAGCCTGGACGACACGGTCGCCACGGTGATCCCGGCCACGGCCGCCCAATTCCCGGCGACGGCGGGGACGACGGTCCGCCAGTTGTTGAACATGTCCAGCGGACTGCCCGACTACGCCAATTCTCCCGGCACGGTGCTGGCGGAGACGGTCGAGGACCCGACCCACGTGTGGACGCCCCAGCAGCTCATCACCAACGCGCTGGAGAACCCGGTCTCACCGCCCGGCACCCCCGGCTACAACACGACCAACGCTCAGCTACTCGGGCTGATGTTGGAGCAGCTCACCGGGATGCCGGTCGACCAGGTGTTGACCACGGTCTCCCGCGAGGCCGGACTCACCCACGCCGCCCTACCGCAACCCGATCACACCGACCTGCCGTCGCCGGCCGCGAACGGCTATGTCGACGCCGCCTTGACTGAGGACCCGGCGCTGGCCGGCACCGGCCTGGCGGCCGGCACCGACGTCACGGACTGGTCGCAGTCCTGGGGAGGAGCCGGCGGCGGCATGTACTCGACCGTTTCCGACCTGTTCACCTGGGCGGTGACCGGCATGGGCACCGCCCTGCTGCCACCGGACCTGGCGACCCAGCGGCTGGACACGAACATCCCGGCCCTGCCCGACAAGGGCTACGGGCTAGGCATCGAGCAGGCGGCTGTCGGTTGGATCGGTCACGGTGGTCAGACCCTGGGATGGTCGGCGTTCGCCGCCTACCACCCGCAGACCGGCGCCACCATCGCCGGACTCACCAACTCACCCACCGGTGTCGTCGCAGTATTCACATTCTGGCTGGACATCAGCACGCCCCAGCCGCAGATCGCGGCCCTGCTCGACCAGTGACCGCGTTCACCCCTCTGTTGATCATGGGAATAGGGTTGTTATCGGGGGCTCAGAACAACCACTTTCCCATGATCGACTTCGGGTGGAGGTGGACGACGGGTGGCCGGGCCGAGCATCGCGCCTGCTGACATGCTGTCCGGGTGAGTGCGGACCGCGTCCGGCTGGCCGAGCTGATCCTGGCGATCTCCCTGGCCACCGATCTCGGCATGGGACAGCCGAGCGGCCACGCGCTGCGGACCGGCCACCGCGCGGTGCAGCTGGCGCGTGTCCTCGGCCTGCCGCCGGCGGAGATCGCGGTCACGTTCTATGTGGCCCTCCTGCGATACCTGGGCTGCACGGCCGACGCTCCCGAGGTGGCGGCCCTGGCCGGCGACGAGGTCGACCTCGCCCGGACGGTGGCGCTGTGGGTGATGGATTCGGCCGATACCAGGACGACGGCGACTCCGGTGCCGGACGCGGAGCGGGTGATGGCGGCCTCGATGACGGCGCATTGCGAGGCTGCGGCGCTGCTCGCAGGCCGGCTGCCGCTGCCCGCCGGGGTGACCGTCGCGATGTGTCACGCATTCGAACGCTGGGATGGTTCCGGCCATCCCGCCGGGTTGCAGGGGCGCGAGATCCCGGTGGCGGTCCGGGTCGCTATCGTCGCCCGCGACGTCGAACTGTGGGAGCGCGACCTCGGTGCCGAGGCCACTGCGGCAATGCTCCGGGCGCGTCGCGGCCGGGCCTATGACCCCGCGGTGGTCGATGCCTGCCGGCATGTTGAGCTGGCCGATGACCTGGAGAGTGCGGAACTACTGGCCGGCGAACCGGACCCCCGCTGGGTTCCGATGGCCGACATCGACGCGGTGCTAGAGGTTTTCGCGGATTTCGCCGACCTGAAATGTCCCGCCCTGCTCGGACATTCCCGCCGGGTCGCGCAACTCGCCGCCCGCGGCGCGAGCGTGCTCGGTCTGGACGAGGCGGAATCGGATCAGGTCCGTCGAGCCGGACTCACACATGACCTCGGCCGGGTCGGGGTGAGTGCCGGCATCTGGGCCAAGCGGGGCCGGCTGACCGTCGAGGACCGGGAACGGATACGGATGCATCCCTACCACAGCGAACGGATCCTGGGCCGCTGTGCTCCGCTCGCCGAGCTCGCACCACTGGCCGGGCTGCATCATGAGCGGCTGGACGGCTCGGGCTACTACCGCGGCACGACGGCTGCCACCCTGCCGCCGGCCGCCCGCCTCCTCGCCGCCGCCGACGCCTGCGCATCCGCCGAAACCGGCGATGCGGCCGCCGGTTTACACCAGGCCGGGCAGCCGGCCCAGGTCCTCCGTGCACAGGTCCAGGGCGGCCAACTTGATCGTCAGTCGGTCGCTGCGGTGCTCGAGGCAGCCGGTCATCCTCGGCCGGCGCCGACGCCGACGCCCGGCCCGGCCGGGCTGACCGAACGTGAGCAGCAGGTGCTGTGCCTGGCGGCCCGCGGCCTGACGATCGGCCAGATGGCCGGAGAGCTGCACATCGCGGCCAAGACCGTGGACCGGCACCTGCAGAACAGCTACGCCAAGATCGGAGTGAGCAGCCGGGCCGCCGCCGCCGTCTTCGCCGTCAGCCACGGCCTGGTGTCCTGATCTGGGGAGATCTCCCGATTGCCGGTCATTGTGGATCCGGCGCACCGTCATGACATGCACACCGCCTTGACCCGCATGTTCGGCCTGGCCGCCCCGATCATCAGCGCACCGTTCGGACCGTGGGACAGCGTCGATGTCGCGGCCGCCGTCGGCAACGCCGGCGGCCTGGGTAGCGTCGGCA
>JBIOVW010000217.1:0-4314 GCA_044867945.1 Nakamurella sp.
CCGTGGCCGCCGGGACGTCGCCGAGCGAGGCGACGGCCGACTGGGCGGCCAGCAACCCGGGCAGGTCGCGGCCGATACCGGCCGAGCTGCTCATGATCGCCTGCAGCTCAGCCCGACCGGCCGGATCGGCGGTCGGCGGCGGGGTCAGGATCAGCTCGGTGGGCCCGGACGTTTCCGCGGAAACGTCTCCGCGGACCGCTGCGGCCGCCCGCTCCCCCATCACCAGGCCCTCCAGCAGCGAGTTCGACGCCAGCCGGTTCGCGCCGTGCAGCCCGGTGCGGGCCACCTCGCCGACGGCCAGCAGGCCGGGGACCGTGGTGCGCCCGTCCGGGTCGGTGAGCACGCCGCCGCAGTGGTAGTGCGCGGCCGGGGCGACCGGGATCGGCTCGCGGGTCGGGTCCACCCCGGCCGCGGCGCAGGCCGCGGACACCGTCGGGAACCGCCGCCGGAACACACCCGGCGCGATGCCGGTGGCATCCAGGAACACGTGGTCGGACACCCCGGCCGGCGCGAGCGACAGGCGGCGGGTGATGGCCAGCGACACCACGTCCCGCGGGGCCAGGTCCTCGAGGGGGTGCGCGCCACGCATGACCCGATCGCCGGCGGCGTCGACCAGCACGGCGCCCTCACCCCGGACCGCTTCGGTGACCAGGGCCCGGTGGCCGAGATCGCCCGGACCGGTCCACAGCACGGTCGGGTGGAACTGCATGAACTCGACGTCGGCCAGCGCGGCCCCGGCGCGCAGGGCCATCGCCAGACCGTCGGCGGTGGCCACGCCGGGGTTGGTGGTGGCCGCGTACAGATGACCGGCGCCACCGGTCGCGAGGATCACGGCACCGGCCCGGACCAGCCCGATCCGGCCGTCCGGGGCGAGCACCGACAGCCCACGGGCCCGCCCGGACCCGTCGACCACCACGTCCAACGCGAGGTGATCGGCCAGCACCGTGGGCAGCCCGGCCGCGGCCAGCAAGGAACGTTCGATCTCGGCGCCGGTGGCGTCGCCGCCGGCATGGATGACCCGGTTCGCGGTGTGCCCGCCCTCCCGGGTGCGCAGCAGCCCGCGCGGGCCTGCGTCGAACCGAGCGCCCCGCCGGACCAAGCCGTCAACGGATCGCGGCCCGGCCGACAGGATCAGCTCGACGACCGCCGGGTCGCTCAGACCCGCCCCGGCGACCAAGGTGTCCCGCACGTGCGCGGCGACGCTGTCACCCGGATCGTGCTCGTCGCGGACGACGGCGACCCCGCCCTGCGCCCAGGAGGTGTTGGCCTCGTCCGGGGCGCCCTTGGTGACCACCAGCACCCGCAAACCCGACGCAGTGTCAAGAGCACACGTCAGACCCGCGACGCCGGTGCCGACGACCACCACGTCGACGGTCGCCTCCCAGCCCGGAAGCGAGATGCTCACTCGCCGCCCCCGCTCATCCCGATGGCGATCATCCGCTCGACCGCGCCGCGGGCCCGGGCGGCGATGTCGGGGTCGACCACGACCTCGTCGCGCATCTGCTCCAGGGACCGCAGCAGCTTCTCCGGGGTGATCATCTTCATGTACTTGCAGGACGCCCGGTCGTTGACGGCAAGGAAATCCACGCCGGGAGCCGCCCGCTTCAGTTGATGGATCATGCCGATCTCGGTGGCCACCAGCACCTGCCTGGACCGGCCGACCCTGGCGGCGTCCACCATCTCGCCGGTGGACAGGATCTTGACCCGCTCGGCCGGCACGGCACCGGCGGTGGCCAGATACAGCGCGCTGGTCGCGCAGCCGCATTCGGGGTGGATGTAGAGGTCGGCATCGGGGTGCGAGCGGGCCTGCGCGGTCAGCTGCCCACCATTGATGCCGGCGTGGACGTGGCACTCGCCGCCCCACACCGCGATGTTGTCCCGGCCCAGGATCCGCCGGACGTGCGCGCCGAGGAACTGGTCGGGCCCGAACAGCACCGGCGTATCCGCCGGGATGGAACGGACGACCTCGACCGCGTTGGACGAGGTACAGCAGATGTCGGTCTCGGCCTTCACCTCGGCGGTGGTGTTCACGTAGGACACGACGACGGCGCCGGGATTGGCGGCCTTCCATTCGCGCAGCTGGTCGGCGGTGATCGAGTCCGCCAGCGAGCAGCCGGCGTCAGCGTCCGGGATCAGCACGGTCTTGTCCGGCGAGAGGATCTTCGCTGTCTCGGCCATGAAGTGCACGCCGCAGAACACGATGGTCTCCTGCGGGGCGGTGGCCGCGATCCGGGACAGGGCCAGCGAGTCGCCGACGTGGTGCGCGATGTCCTGGATGGCCGACACCTGGTAGTTGTGCGCCAGGATGACGGCGTTGCGCCGCTCGGCGAGATCGCGCACCCGCTCGGCCCAGTCGGCCGCAGTCGTCAACGTCGCTGTCATGTGGTTTCCTCCACCCGGTGCCCAGGGTTTTCGACTAGGAATCGAAAACGCCCTGAGTCTAGCAGCTGGGTTATCGACTTACAATCGGGAACATGCATCCCGCCGGGCCGGGCTCGCCGACGGGCCGCAAGACCGCCAGCCTGCTCGAGGTGCTGGCCGCCGTGTTCACCGTGCCCAGGGGGACAGTCACCGGCAATCGGCCGCACCTTCAGCTGCTGCTCTGGCGTCGCGCCAAGGAACCGGACGCCGGCAAGTGGGCCCTGCCCGGCGGTGTGGTATGGGACAACGAGGACGTGGACGCCTCCGCCCGACGCCAACTGGCCGAGAAGGTGGACCTGCAGCAGGTGTCCCACCTCGAGCAGACCGGCGTGTTTTCCGACCCGGGCCGGATGCCGGATATCCGGATGGTGGCCACCGGATTCCTTGGCCTGGTGCCGATGGACGCCGACCCGACGCTGCCCGCGGACACCGCCTGGCACCCCGCTGACGACCTCCCGGACATGGCCTTCGACCACGCGACGATTGCCGACCGGGCGCTGCAGCGACTGCAGGCCAAGCTTTCGTACACCAACATCGGCTTCGCCCTCGCCCCGGCGAGCTTCACCCTCGGTGAACTCGGCCGGATCTACGCCGCCGCACTGGGCCACGACGTCGACGTCACCAACCTGCAGCGCATCCTGACCCGGCGGGGCATGCTCGAGCCGACCGGCTCGACCGCGCCCCCCGGTCCCTCCGGCGGCCGGCCGGCGGCGATGTACCGCTTCAGCGTCGGCGAGTACCGGGTCACGGATCCGTTCGCGGCCTTTCGGCCGCCGCCCGGCTGACTGCAGGCCCGGCCGACTACAGCGGGGTGTCGCGCACCGTCAGGACCTCCGCGGCCGACAGCGCCCGGTTGAACACCCGCACGTCGTCGATCTGCCCGGCGAACCACTCGCCCCACACCGCGTTGCCGCCGATCATCAGCGCGTTGCTGCTGGTCGCGGCCGCGCCGGTCTGCGCCCTGGTGGCCACCTGGGTGCCGTTGACGTAGATCCGCATCGTGCTGCCGTCGTAGCTGACCGCCAGGTGGGTCCAGGTGTCGGCGGCAAGCGCGTTGGCGGCCGGGGCATTCACCTCGCGGTCGACCCCACCGACGACGATCGTGCCGTTGGGCCGGTTGCCGGTCGCCCCGGTGGCGTACAGGCCATAGCTCAGGCCGTTCGGTCGCTCCTTGAGGACGACCTGCCGCCAGTTGTCCAACGCGGTGGGACGCACCCAGGCGCTCAGGGTCATGCCGGTCGTCAGGTCGAGTCCGTTCGCGTCGGGGATGCTCACGAAGTCGTTGACGCCGTCGAACGTCAGCGCGCCACCGTACTTGCCGGCGCTCGTCCACACCGGTCCGCCCTGCAACGTGCCCGGGTTGTTCTGGCCCGATGCGTCACCGGCGGTGGCGCCGGTTCCCTCGTTGAACGACCAGGCACCGACCTGCCCGCCGATCCCCGTGTCGGCCACCGTCACCGTGCCGGTCACCGGCGCGGAGAACGCCGACCAGTTCCCGGCGGCATCCCTTGCTCGGACCGCGTAGCCGTAGGTGCCGGCCGCCAGACCGCTGTCGGTCAGCGTGGTGGCGGTCGGCGGGGACGGCGACAGCGAGGATTCCGACCCGCCCGGACCGGTGCGCCGCACCTGGTACTCGGTGACGCCGACGTTGTCGGTCGAAGCCGCCCAGGTCACCGTCGCGCTTGTCCCGGTGACGTTCACCGCAACCGATCGGGGGACGGTCGGGGCGGCCGTGTCGCCGGTGATCACCGCCGACGCCTGTGCCGATGCCGCGCTGCGGTTCGGGCCGTCGGAGGCGATGACCCGGTAGTAGTAGGTGCCGGCGGCCGGCGGGGTGTCGGTGTAGGTGGTCCCGGCGACCCCGGAGGCGACCCTGGTCGCGTCGACCGGGCT
>JBIOVW010000218.1:0-2498 GCA_044867945.1 Nakamurella sp.
ACTGATCTTTATCAAGTGCCTAAAGGCCGGCTGCGACGCATTCTCACCCGGCTCGGTATTGGAGGTAACAGCACCTATTCGAGAGAGGCGAAAGGTCCGCCCGACGAGTAGGCGTCGAACGTAAGCCGGGCTTCAGGTGGCCTTGCCGGGCGTACTGGCTCCTCCGCGCTGGATCGCGCGGTACACCGTCGCGCGGCCGACGGAGAACTGATGGCGCTCACTGAAATTCCCCACTGACGCTCACCGAAAGTCCCCACCCGTGTGGCTCCGCCGCGAGGGGCGGGTCTCCTTCGACGCTGGTGGTCTCTGACCACGCACCAGCTGTTCGAAGGAGACCCGGTTCTCATGATCACACGGGAGGACGACGTGGACATCCACGCGCTTCGCCGGCAGGGCTGGACGATCACCGCGATCGCCAACCATGTCGGCCGGGACCGCAAGACGGTCCGGGACTACCTGAACGGGAAACGAGAACCAGGGGTGCGCAAGCGCGCTCTCGACCCGTTCGCCCCGTTCGTCGACTACGTCACAGCACGGCTGACCGAGGATCCGCATCTGTGGGGCATCACGCTGTTCGACGAGCTCCAGCCGTTGGGGTTCGACGCCTCGTATCCAACCCTGACCAGACAGATCCGGGCCCGCCGGCTCCGCCCGGTCTGCACCGACTGCGGGCGGGTCACGGAACGGGCGAACGCGATCATCCCGCACCCGGCGGGTGAGGAGACCCAGTGGGACTGGCTGGACCTGCCCGACCCGCCCGACGCGTGGGGGTGGGGGTCGATGGCGCATCTGCTGGTCGGCTCGCTGGCCCACTCCGGTCGGTGGCGCGGCTACCTGTCCCCGGTGATGGACCAGCCGCACCTGGTGGAGGGGCTGGACCGGATCAGCCGGGGTCTGGGCGGGCTCACCCGGCAGTGGCGGTTCGACCGGATGGCCACGGTCTGCCACCCCGGGTCGGGCCGGATCACCGCCACCTTCTCCGGCGTCGCGAAGCACTACGGGGTGATGATCAAGATCTGCCCGGCGCGGGCCGGGCACCGCAAAGGGGTGGTGGAGAAGGTCAACCACACCGCGGCGCAACGCTGGTGGCGCACCCTCGCCGACGAGATGTCGGCCGAACAGGCCCAAGTCGACTGCGACCGGTTCGCCAGCGTCCGGGGTGACACCCGGATGCGCCGCAGCACCACCGGTGACCGGAAGGCCACCGTGGCCACCGTCGCGGCCCGGGAACCGCTGCGGCCGGTGCCGCCGACGCCGTATCCGCTGCTGCTGGCCGAGTCCCGGGTGGCGTCACGGCAGGCGCTGGTCGGCTACCGCGGCAACTTCTACTCGGTGCCACCCGAGCTGGCCGCCGCCACGGTCACCGTGTCCCGCTTGGTCGGCGCCCCGTTCTGCGACATCGCCACCAGCACGGGAATCGTGGTCGCCCGACACCGGCTCGCCCCGGACGGCGCCGGCGTCGTGGTCCGTGACCACGGTCATGTCGCCGCCCTCGACGCCATCGCTGTGAAGGCCGCCGCGGCCGCTCGAGGTCCGCATCGCCGCAAGGAACGCATCCCACCCGGTGATGCGGCTCGGGCCGCCGCCGACGCCCTCCGCGGCGCCGAGCAACCCACCCTCAGCCCGGTCATCGACCTGGCCGCCTACGAACGCGCCGCCCACGGAAGGAACACCCTGACATGACCACCAACCCCGGCACCGACACCCCACCCGTCGATCGACCGTTGACTGCCGCCGCGGCCACCCGCTACCAACAGCTCCGCGGCCACCTGGCTGCGCTGCGCCTGCACACCGCCGCCGAACAGCTGCCCGCCGTCCTCGACCAGGCCAGCAACGAAGGACTGTCGGTGACCGCCGCCCTGGAGCGGCTGCTTGCCCTCGAGGTCGACGCCACCGAGGCCCGCCGGCTCGCCGGCCGGCTCCGGTTCGCCTGCCTGCCCACCCCCGCCAGCCTGGAGGACTTCGACTTTGACGCCGCCGCCGGCCTGGACCGGCAGCTGGTCGCCGAACTCGGCACCTGCCGCTACCTCGAGTCCGCCACCAACGTGATCTTGATCGGACCACCCGGCGTCGGGAAAACCCACATCGCCGTCGGATTGGCCCGCGCGTCCGCGCACGCCGGCTACCGCACCTACTTCACCACCGCCGCCGACCTCGCCGCCCGCTGCCACCGGGCCGCCATCGAAGGACGGTGGGCCACCACCATGCGCTTCTACGCCGGACCCACCCTCCTCGCCATCGATGAACTCGGATACCTACCGCTCCCCGCCGAAGCCGCCTCGGCGCTGTTCCAAGTCGTCTCGCAGCGCTACCTGAAGACCTCGATCGTGCTCACCACCAACCGCGGCGTCGGCGCCTGGGGCGAGATCCTCGGCGACACCACCGTCGCCGCCGCCATGCTCGACCGGCTCCTGCATCGCAGCGTCGTGATCAACCTCGACGGCGACTCCTACCGCCTCCGCGACCACCACGCCCGCAACGAACAGCTCCGCCGCACC
>JBIOVW010000219.1:0-10678 GCA_044867945.1 Nakamurella sp.
CGACATGGGCGATGCGGACACGTGGCCCACCCTGGTCAGGCTCAAGGCCCGCCTGCTGGAGACTTCCGTCGTGCCGGTGCCGCTGTACCACTCGGCGCAGATCCTGCTGGTCGCCTGCGCCGGCGGACGCGTCAAACGCCACCGCGGGTCGCAGGGACACGCCGACGCCCGGCCGAAGCTGGATCGCTGGCGGGAGTGGCGCTCTAGCATCTGATGTGTACGGCGATCACGCGCCGGGCGACCAGGGACCACAGGGTGACGTCGCGCCGGAAGCGCCATGGCCGATTGGTCAAGCAACCTTTCCAGTCCATGGGAGTACGCCGTGTCCAACCCTGTGATCGAACGCCTCGAGGCCGAACGCGCCGAGCAGGAAGCGTTCATCGACAAACTGCTGGCCAAGGTCGAGGACGACGGCCGCGACCTGGTCGAGGCCGAGGAGGAGAACCTCAAGGCCGTCAAGCAGCGCATCACCCGCCTCGACGCCCAGCTCGAACCGCTGCGTGAGTACGAATCGCTGCGGGCCAAGTCGGCCGGCGAGGCCGGCCGGATATTCTCCGGCCGCAGCGACACCGACCGGCCGGAACGGCCGCTGGGCATGGACGGCGGCGGCGGGATCGCCTACGCCTCCCCGGGCGCGTTCCTGATCGACTACATCGCCGCCCGCGGCAACCCCGCCAAGAACGTGGCACCGGATCCGGCCGCGGTGGCCCGCCTGGCCGACATGTCCCGCCAGGTCGCGGCGATCCAGAACCAGACCACCACCGACACCCCGGGCCTGCTGCCCCGGCCTATCGTCGGCCCGATCGTCAATACGCTGGACGCCTCCCGGCCGCTGATCACCTCGGTCGGCGCCAAGCCTCTGGCCAACATCGCGGGCACCGGCTTCGACCGGCCGAAGATCACCCAGCATGTGCAGGTCGGTCCGCAGGCGGCGGAGAAGACGGAGTTCCCGTCCCGCAAGATGACGATCGGCAAGGTGCCGTTCACGAAGGGCACCTACGGCGGCGCAGTCAACGTGTCCCGGCAGGACATCGACTGGACCCAGCCGGCGGCGTGGGACGCGCTCACCAACGACCTGGCCCGGGTGTACGGGGCGGAGACCGAGCTGGCCGCCGCGATCGCGTTCGAGGCCGGCATCACCCAGTCCGTGGACGCCGCGGACGGCACCCTGCAGGGCTGGTCGACGGCCATCTACGAGGCCGCAGTCAAGGCGTTCATGGGCGGCGCCGCGGCCGGCGCGATCCCCAACGGGCAGCTGCCCAGCCGGATCTGGTGCTCGCTGGACATGTGGGCGTCGATGGGCGCGATCGTGGACGTGGCCCGGCTGTCGTTCCCGACCAACATCACCGGCTCCCTCGGAAGCGCGGCAGGCATCACCGACTTCGCCGGCGACATGCTCAACGCGCCCCGCACCGTGGTGTGGGGGCTGCCCGCCGGGACCATCGTGGTCGGATCGCCGCCGTTCTTCGAGTTCTACGAGGACCAGGTCGGTCTGCTCACCGCGGTCGAGCCGAAGATCTTCGGCGTCGAGGTCGCCTACGGCGGATACACCGCACTCGGGTTCGTCGAGGAACTGGCGTTCTGCAAGGTCAACGGACCGCCGGTGGTGCCGTTGGCGACGACGACCCGGTCGAAGGCGTCCTCCTGATCTGACGTCCGGGCGGTCGGCCGCACGGCCAGGGCTCGGCCCGGCCGGCCGTCCGGACCCCGCGATAGGGGGTGGGCTGTGGCAGCGGTGCCGACCGTGGATGAGGTCCGTGCCTGGCTGAAGCTGGCCGACACGTCCATGTCCGAGGAGGAGCTGGCCGACGTCCTGGCCGCCGAGGTCGAGGGCCAGGGCCAGGTGTGCCGGCTGCCGCTGGAGTATCCCGGCGATCCGAACGCCTACCCGTACTCGCTGCGGATGGCGATCTTCCGCCGGTGCGGCCGGGCGGTGGCGGCGCGAGGTGTGCCGCTGGGCCTGACCAGTTCGGATGAGTTCGGGCCGACCCGGTTGCCCAGCTTCGACGCCGAGATCGAACGCTACGAGCGGCCGCTGCGCAAGTTCACGTTCGGTTAGGGGCGGCCATGGCAGACATCCGCACCCAGGCCGAGCAGCGCGGCGACCTGGTCGCCATGCTCCACGGCGTCACCGCGCCGGTCGGCGCCGGCACCGCGACCCTGGCGGCGCACGAGGTCAAGCCGCCGACACCCGTGGCGTACGACTGCTGGCCGGTGTGGCAGGCCACCCGCCCGGTCACGATGTGCGGCTACGAGATCGACTGGACGGTGTTCGTGGCGCTGCCCGGCCCGGACGCGCAGACGTGGGTGGCCAACGGCGACCCGCTCGTCGCGGCGGTGCTGGCCGCGTTGGCCGACGTCGACGTACAGCGGGTCGAACCCGTGCAACTACCTGTGACCGAGGGCCAGGCGATGCCGGCCCTGCAGCTGACGCTGACCATCTAGAAAGGACACACGACCATGCCGGGTAAGGCAACAAAACTGGGGCCGGGCAAGCTGACCGTCGGCGATGTGGCGACCGGGCTGGACCTGTCGTGTCAGCTGTCCGCCGCGAAGGTGGAGTGGGACAAGGACAAAGAGGACGATGTCCCGACCTTGTGTGGTGACACGATCGCCGGCGGCATCACCTACACCGCGAAGCTGACCGCCACCGTCCTGCTCGACCTCTCCGATCAGGGGATGGTCGACTTCACCTGGACGAACAAGGGCCTCGAATACCCGTTCGTGTTCGAACCGTCCACAGCGGAGGCGAAGGCCGTCACCGGCAACCTCATCGTCGACCCGCTCGACGTGGGCGGCGACGAGGTCAAGAAGAACATGTCGGTCGACCTCGAGTGGGACATCGTCGGCGAGCCGACCTGGGGCACCACCCCGGCGCCGCTGACCGCCGCCCTGGCCGACGTCGAGGTCGAGGATGAGGTCGAGGTACCGGCCTATGCCTGAGCCGCTGGTGCGCGTCGACGGGGCCCGCCAGCTGCGGGCCACGATGAAGGCCGCCGGCGCGGATCTGTCCGACCTCAACGACGTCAACAAACGCACCGCCTCGCTGGTGAGCGCGGAGGCGGTCGGGCGGTCGCCGCGGCGCAGTGGTGCGCTCGCGGCGACGGTCCGCCCGGCCGGCTCGCGTACGGCTGCCATCGTGCGTGCCGGTCGGGCGTCCGTCCCGTACGCCAATGTCATCGAGTTCGGCTGGCCGGCCCGGGGCATCGCCGCCCAACCGTTCGTGGTCGAGGCGGCGCAGGCGAAGGAGCCGGAGTGGACGGCGTTCTACGAGGGCGAGATCGCCAAGATCGTCTCGCGGATCCGGGGGGAGTCCTGAATTGGGCAAGCTGACCATGCCCCGGGTGCGGGTTCTCTTCGACGACGACGCCGAGCACGAGGTGCAGATCGTCAACGTGGACATGACCTCCTTCGATCGGGAACGGGCCCGCCACCGCGACTGGCCCACCGCCGAGGACGGCCCGATGTTCTGGGCGTCGTATCTGGCCTGGCACGCGCTGCGCCGCACGGGCGTGTTCGAACACGGCTACAACCAGTTCGAACAACACGCCCTGCAGGTGGAGATGATCAACACCGATGAGGAGGTGGACCCTACCCGGTCGGCAGCCGAGCCCGCATGATCGTGCAACTCGCGCTCGCCACGATGACCCACCCCGACCAGTGGTGGCACACCGACGACGCCGTCATCGCCACCGCGATCGAAATACTCGACGAGACCGAGGACTAGATGGCCGGCAGCTCGACGACCCTGGTGATCCGGATCCTGGCCGACGCCAAGCAGGCCGCGGCCACGATGAAGGGTGCCTCGACGAACGCGGGCAAGTTCGCTACCGGCCTCAACCGGGCGACCCTGCCCGCGCTGGCGGTGGTGGGCGCGCTCGGCGCGATGGGCAAGGCTGCCGCCGAGGACGCGCAGGGCCAGGCGCTGCTCGCCAACTCGCTGCGCAAGTCGGCCGGCGCGTCAGCGGCGCAGGTCCAGTCCGTCGAGGACTGGATCTCGGCCACCACCCTGGCCACGGGGGTCGCCGACGACCAGCTGCGCCCCGCCCTGGCCACCCTGTCGCGGGCCACCGGCGACGTCACCACCTCGCAGAAGGCGATGACCACCGTCCTGGACGTCTCGGCCGCCACCGGCAAGGACACCCAGGCAGTCGCCAACGCCCTCGCCAAGGCCTACGGCGGCAACGCGGCGTCGCTGGGCAAGCTCGTCCCCGGCCTGAACAAGGCCATCCTCAAGTCCGGCGACATGACCAAGATCATGGCCGAGTTGGCCCGGGTGACCGGCGGGTCCGCGGCCGTGGCCGCCGACACCGCGGCCGGCAAGTGGAAACGCACCCAGACCGCCTTCGCCGAGACGAAGGAATCCATCGGCGCCGGCCTGCTGCCGGTCATCAACAAGCTCTCCAGCTCGCTCGCCACGTTCGGCACCTGGGCGGCCAACAACACCGGCACGGTCACCACCCTGGCCGTCGCGCTGGGCGTCCTGGCCGGCGGTGTGCTGGCGGTGTCCGCCGCGATGCGGGTGATCCGGGCCGCGACGCTGGCGTGGCAGGCCGCGCAGTGGCTGCTCAACATCGCCATGGACGCGAACCCGATCGGCGCGACCATCGCCGTCATCGTGCTGCTGGTCGCCGCGTTCGTGCTCGCATACAAGAAGTCCGAGACCTTCCGCAAGATCGTGCAGGCCGCCTGGAACGGCATCAAGGTCGCGGCGTCGGCGGCCTGGAACTTCATCAAGTCCTACGTGTTCCTTCCGTACATCCTCTATTTCAAGCTGTGGAAGGCCGCGGCGAAGCTGGCCATCGACGCCGTCATCAAGATCTGGGAAGGTCTCAAGGCCGGGTTCAAATCGGTGTGGGACTGGCTGAAGTCCAACGTGTTCGACCCGCTCATCAACATCTTCGACAAGGTCGTCGACGCCGTGCAGACGGTCATCGACTGGATCGGCAAAATCAAGATCCCGAAGGCGGTGACGGATCTGCTCGGCAAGGCCGCCAGCCTGTTCTCGCTGCCGGCCCCGCCACCGCCCGCGCCGACTCCCCGTTCCGCGACCGGCCGGGCCGCGGCCGCGCCCGCGGCCGCGACCGCGACCGGCGGCGCCGACCAGGCCGCGCTCGCGTCGCTGTCCGGCGACGCCGGCGGGCCGCAGGTGATCGTGCAGCTGGCCGACCGTAAGCTGGCCGACCTCATCGATGTGCGGATCCGGGCCAACGCGAGGGCGGCCGCGCGGAACCTGCGCCGCCGTTCGGTGGTGGTCGTGTGAGCCTGACCGTGGCGTGGCAGGAGGCGTACGGGTATGTGCGTTTCGAGGTCCGTGACGCCCCGGCCGGGTACACCGTCAAGCGGGTGGCGACCGGCGCCACGAACCTGATCCCGATCCCCGGGTTCGAGGACTCGACCTGGATCGACCCGGCCGATGGTGCCGGGTACGGGGAGGACTACCGCCCGCCGCTGGGAACCACGGTCACGTGGGTGATCTGCCCGGTCGCCGCCACCGCCGACAACCCCGCCTACACCCGCGCGTCGACCACCACGCCGGCGGAGGCGTGGCTGCGTGACGTGGGCCAGCCGGAGACCTCCCGTCAGGTCACCGTGGTCAACACCGACGACGAGGGCCTGCCCGCCTACCAGCACATCTACGACATCTCCGGGCGGCGGCTGCCGCTGGTGGTGCACGACATCCGGCAGGGCCGGCACGGTTCGGTGATCCTGGCCGTCGAGGACACCGGCGACCGGGCCGACCTCGAGCGGCTGCTGGCCACTGGCAACCCGCTGTTGCTCACGTTGTGCGTCGACGTCGGGTTCACGCCGTGCATGATGGCCATCGGCGACGCCACGTTCGCCCGCCGCGGCACGGCCGCCAAATGGTTCCTGCGCTTCGACTACGTCGAGGTCGACGACCCGCTGCGGATGACCATCGACCGGGTCGTGGCGGTCACCTGGACCGACGTCATCAACGGCTACCCGCAACGCCCCGGCGACCCGTCCCCGGTCACCTGGTCGTGGGTGACGCTGTCGTTCATCGACTGGCTGGCGCTCACCGGCGGGAGCCGCAAACCGTGATCGTGATCCCGGGCGGCGCCGACATCCGCGACGTCGAGCAACGCGACCACGGACTCATCGCGGTAGCCGAGGTCCGCGAACCCGAGGGCGGTACCTGGCATCCGATGCTGGTGCGCTCCGGCACGGTCACGCTCACCGAGATCGGGGCGCTGCCCGCCCGTACCGCGGAGCTGTCGGTCATGTCCTGGACCGACGACAACGACGACGTCGGCGACTGGCTGACCCCGTTCGGATCGTGGATCCGGCTGTGGCACAAGGTGGTCCGGGTCGGCGGCACGATCATCATGGTCCCGCTGGGCTACTTCCGGGTCGACAAGCTCAACCCCAACCCGCTCGACGGCACGATCGACATCACCGCCTCCGACGTCGGCGCCCTGGTCGCCGACTACGGCCTGCCCACGCTGGCCTCCGGGCAGGTCACCACCGCCCAGACCTACCTGTCCGCGCTGACCACGATGCTCACCGACACCCTCGCCGGCATCCCCGCCTGGTGGACCACGGCCGTCGACCCGGGCAACGCCTCGGCCACCACGAAGCCGCGCTCGCGGGTGCAGTACACCGGCTCCCGCGTCGACGCCGCGGTCAACCTCGCCGCCCGCCTCGGCCGGGTCATCACCACCCCGCTTGACGGCAGCGCCGCGTTCCGGCTCGTCACCGCCCGCGACGCCACCGACGAGGCCGACATCACCGTCCGCGGCGGCCAGCTCGGCAACCTCGTCGAGCTCACCTCCGAGGCCAACCGCGACGGCATCGCCAACGTCGCCCTGGTCCTCTACACCCGCGAGGTCAAGGCGGCCGGCGCCCGCACCCGCATCGAGCAGCGCCGCCTCGTCGAGGCCTACACCAACACCGACGCCGACACCGCCGCCTACGGCCCGTTCGGCACGGTCACCATCGACGTCGACTCCACCAACATCGCCGACGACATCGCCGCCGCGACGGCCGCCGACACCGTTCTCAAGGCCACCCTCAACCAGGTCCGCGACATCGCCGGCGACATCTCACCCATCTACGGTCTGGAGTCCGGCGACATCATCCGCGTCGAGGACGCCCAGGGCATCGCCACCACCGGCATCCTCACCGGCGCCGACATCGGCCTGACCGCCGCGGACTCCTGGTCGGCGACCGTGCGCACGTTCGTGCCCGTCGGCGACTGGTCCGGCCCGCGCCGCACCGTCCTCACCGACGCCTACGAGGTCCGCGACGACGCCGACTGGACCAACATGGCGTCGAAGTCCGTCGACCTCACCGGCCACACGACGAAGGGCTGGTCCGGCACCGGCGGCACCGTCAAGGACGGCGGCTCCCGGCTGCTGTTCACCCCCGGCGGTTCGGCCACCGCCCGGCTGCACTCGCCGTCGGTGTTCAACATGCCCGGTACGCACCGGCTGCGGGTGTCGTTCAGTGTCCGCAACGGCGCCAAGGTGACCAGCATGCGGGCCCGCGCCTATGTGGACCCCAACGCCTCCGGCGGTGTCTACGGCGCCTTCGTCACCATCAAGCCGGGCAAGTCCCGCACGGTTAAAACCGAACTCGACGTCGGCGCCGGCACCACCTTCACCATCGGCGTCGACATGGACAAGGCCGACGGCAGCGCGCTGTCCAACGCGCACAAGATCTACGTCTCCAACGTCCGCGTCGAGAAGGCAGTCCGGAGACCGCAGTGACCCAGACCCCGCTGACCGACCTGGCCCGCGCCGCCGGCGACCCGTTCCCGGTCCGCTGCTACCTCGGCACCATCACCGACGTGGACACCACCGCGGGGGAGTGCTCCATCGACATCGGCGACGGCAACCCGCTCGACGGCGTCATCTACATCGGGCCCGACGTCACCGTCGGCGACCAGGCCGTGCTCCTCACCTTCCGCCGCAACGCCGTCGTGCTCGGCGGCACCGCCGACTCCTCGGGTGCGGCAGGCCCCCAGGGTCCGCAGGGCGCCACCGGGGCGCAGGGCCCCGCAGGGCCGCAGGGTGCCACCGGTACGACGGGCATAGCCGGTCCGCAGGGTCCGGCCGGTACGGCCGGCACGGTCGGTCCGCAGGGCGCCTCCGGCGCGCAGGGTCCGGCCGGTACGACGGGCACGGTCGGTCCGCAGGGTGCCACCGGGGCGCAGGGCGCGACCGGCACGCCCGGTACGACGGGCTCGCAGGGTCCCAAGGGTGACACCGGCCTGCAGGGTCCGCCCGGTACGACCGGTACGGCCGGTCCGCAGGGCGCCACCGGTCCGCAGGGCGCGACCGGTACGACCGGTACGGCCGGTCCGCAGGGCGCCACCGGCGCGCAGGGTCCGACCGGCACGACCGGCACGCAAGGACCTCAGGGTGCCAAAGGCGCGCAGGGCGCGACCGGCACGACCGGCACGCAAGGACCTCAGGGTGCCGCTGGGACGCAGGGTCCCCAAGGTCCACCCGGCGATCCCGGAACCTTCAACACGTGGGCCGACCTGCTCCCATGACCGGATAGGAGAAACACAACATGGGCACCACCGCGAACTATCAGATCCCGTATCCCGAGCTGACCGACCCGCCAGATGGCGCCGGCCAGATGAAGGCCCTCGCTACCAAGGTCGACACGGTCACAAAGACGATCGACACCCGCGCCACTGACTACGGCAACGATGACGCCGTCGCGGTAACACCCGCCGCGGGTTGGGGATCAATCACAGCCAACGGCCGCCGGTTCGGCCCCATCTGCGTCGTGCACTTCCAGGCCACCCGCACCGGCGCCGCAATTGCCGCTATTTCCACCGGCAACATCGCCGACACCCAGATCCTCACGATCACCGACGCGAACTTCCGCCCGCACTACAACACCTACGCCGGATGCGGCGTGAACGTCGGTTCCTGCGGCCGGCTCTTCATCAACGCACAACCACTCTCAACCCTCTTCATCAATCAGTACGTACCCAACCTGGCACTCAACACGGGCGACGTCGTCCAGGGAACACTCGTCTACATCGCCCACTAAAATCCGGGCGCCGTCAGCCACGTGGTGTCGGTCACGCGGCTCCTTACACGGGGTGGCGTTGGCCTGACCACTGCTGTACGGTCACGCAGCGACCACTCGCCTTACGCGATTCCGGTCGGGCCAGGGGAGTTTGCGCAGCGTACGGGCACAATGGTGCTCGCGGGATGCCTTACAAGCGAGGGGTCGCTGGTTCGAAACCAGCCGCGCCCACAAACAGCCTCTGACCTGCGGAAATGCGATGCGGGTGATCCACTACCTGTCCGCACGACCGTTGAAGAGGACTCGCCTAAACAATGATAGATCGTCACCTGTCGCTAGTCCCGTCAGGCCCGACGCCCTCGGACCTGCCCCCGCTCCTTACATCCATGATCGACTCGTTCGATCTGTCCCTCCGCGCCGCGCGAAAATCCGGCAACACCCGCGCGGTCTACATCGGAGCGGCCCGCAAATTCGCAATGTGGTTGGTCAATGCGGGTATCGCAAACTTCGCCGTCGATAAGACCGTGATCGAGCGGTACATCGTGTGGCTTGCCGAGACGCCGCGCGACAACGGAAAGCCCTACGCCGACGGCTACGTCAACAACCAGTACCGCGCCCTGCAACAGTTCTTCCGCTGGTACTGCGAAGAGGAGGACGAGCCCAATCCCTTCGCCCGCCTCTCGCCACCAAAGGTCGGGCAGAAAGTCGTACCCGTATTCGACGATGACGTCCTCACGAATCTGATCCGCAGCTGCGAGAAACACCGCGACTTCGAATCCCGGCGCGACGCCGCGATCCTGCGCCTATTCGCCTCGACCGGCCTGCGCCTTTCGGAGCTGACCTACCTCACCATCGCCCAGGTCGACCTGTCCAAATGCACCGCCACCGTCAAAGGCAAAGGCGACAAAGAACGGACCGTCAAGTTCGACCTCAACACAGCGAAGGCGATCGACCGCTATCTGCGCATCCGCGCCGAACACAAGTTCGCCCGCCATCCACGGCTGTGGTTGGCCATCAAGAACCGCGGACCGATGACCCCCAACGGCGTGCGCCAGATCGTCGAACGCCGAGGCGCCGCCCTCGGCCTCGACATCAACCCGCACATGTTCCGGCACAACTTCAGCCACCGCTGGCTCGACGCCGGCGGCGCCGAGGGCGACCTGATGGAACTCAACGGCTGGGAGTCACCGGCGATGATCCGCCACTACGGCCGCTCCGCCCGCTCCGCCCGCGCTCGCCGCGCCTACGACCGCGTCAACGTCATGGGCGATCTGTGAGAGGCACCGGCCGATCCCGGCCATGCCTGGCCCTTTTGGCGGGAGCACGCCGAACGCCTCGTCGCTGATTGCATCCACATTCGAGGATGAGCCGCGGGGGATGTAACAGGTAGCACACGCCTAGCTGCGAGGCCGCTTGCTCTTCCGTAGCTCGGCGTCGCGACGCAGCATCGCCAGCACCTGTCGCTCGATGGTGGCGATGTCCTCGACGTCGAGCTTGGAAACGAGCACGGCCAGGGCGACGGCCTCGGGGCGTACGGGCGCGATGTGGTAGCCCAGGCCGTTGACGATGAGCATGTCCACACTGCGCCGGTCGAGCGGCAGTACGTCGGCGATGGCCTGGCGGTGGCGCGGATTGTCGATGCGCGGTTTGGGCTTGGTCAGCCAGTCGT
>JBIOVW010000220.1:0-2468 GCA_044867945.1 Nakamurella sp.
TGGACGGCCAGCAGCACGGTGACCAGCTCGGGGCTCATCGGGATGAGGCGTTCGGCGTCGGTCTTGGACGGGACGATGTGCAGCAGCGGGACCAGCGCGTTGGACGAGGCCGGGGTGTAGTGCCGCAGCGACAGCTGGGTGAGTTCGAGGAGTTCCTCGATCCGTATCCCGGTGTGGCGCAGGGTCTCGACGATGGCCCAGGCCCAGAACGCGTCGTGTTCGAGCTTGGTGATGTTCGCCAGGCCGCGTTGTAGCGGGATGGCGCGGCTGCCCGGTTCGATGTGCACGACCTCGGCCCAGAGTTGGGAGGCCTTCAGCTGGTCGTAGTGACTGCGCGGGTGGGGCCGGGCGCGGGCGAAGGTGACGCCGTCGACGACGAACCGCTCGCCCTCGCCGGCGGCCTGGGCCGCGGCGAGCAGCCGAGTGCCCCAGTCGCGGCGGGCGTTGGCGGCGGCGACGAACGCGGGCAGCAGCGGGGTAAGCGTGCGGGTGCGCGCCTGCATACGGGCCTTTTGCTGCCGTTTCTGTTTCGCGGCGGCGCGGGACTCGGCGCGTGGGATCGGGCAGGGGGCGACCCAGATGCCCCAGCGGATGGGGTCGTCGTGAGCCCATTCGGCGAGGTCGCGGTAGAGGCCGCGGATGGCGAACAGGGTGGAGTGGATTTCGCTGCGCGCGCGGCCGTCGGTGGTGACGGCGAAGCGTTCCCGCCATGCGGTGGCGGTGGGCGGGTCGATCCGCAGGTCGGTCTGGGCGGGGTTGATGTGCAGGATCTCCCACCAGAACAGCCGGACCAGCCGGTAGGCCAGCCCGGTCAGGGAGGCGTAGTCCATGCCGGGTTTGAGCTCGCCCAGGTAGTCCACGAGCAGGTCCCGGACCCCGCTGGGTGGGATGCCGTAGCGGTCGACGAGGGTGGCGACGGAGTGCTGGCGGGTGTTGCCCTTGGCCGACCAGGCCGCCCGCAGCGTGGCCGGTTCGCCGGCGAACACGCCGAGCGCGACGAGGAGTTCCCAGGCCAGGTGCTCGCGGCGGTGTCGCCCGGAGGTGCGGACGATGTCGGCGTAGTGCAGCAGCTCCTCCCCGGTCAGCGCCTCGAGAGGTTTGCCGGTGCGGATCATGACCCGGGCGATGCAGTGTTCGGCGTCGCAGCGCTGCCGGACCAGCGCCTGCTGGTAGGCGGGCAACGCGCGTAGCTCAGGGAGCTGGTCGGCGGCGTTGACCTCGAGGAAGCGGGTCAGGGCGGGTCCGGCGCGGCAGAGCAGCAGCCAGGCGTAGGACGGGCGGACCACGCGGGCTTGGATCAGGTGGTAGAGCCCGCCGACGACGGCATAGCGCTGCCAGTTCTGCATGTGCTGCGGGAACGCCGCTTCGGCCCAGCCTCCTGGGGCCGTGTCGGCTCCGCTGGCCAGCCAGCGTTGCTCCCAGGTGTTCCCGTCGAACCCGGCCAACCAGCGCAGCAGCCGTTCGGATCGGCGCCGGACGATCCCGCGGTCCTTGCGGTCGAGGGCCAGCGGTGCGGTGAGTCGGTCGAGGACGGCAGCGATGGTGTCGGCGACATCGAGGTGCTGCACCGCCTCGCCCGGCGCGCCCGCTGGCAGGGGTGGCGGGCGCAGGCCGGCGTCGTAGGCCACCAGCGGACGAGCCCTGCCAGCGGGTCCGAACCGGCGATCGGGCGGGACCACGGCCGACATCACCGCCCCGGTCAGCCCGGCCGGTGGCACGCTCGGTGGCGACAGCAACTGCATCCGCGGGCTGATCGCCCGCCGCGTCTGGACGGCCTGATGCCGTGAGGGCGGGATCGAGCCCGGCGAGCTCGGCGGGTGGGACGGCGCCTGCGGTCGTGGGTTCGGCGTGGAGGTCGTGCTGCTGGTGTTGGTCGGCGTGGTCATGGGGTAAGGCCGAGCAGTTCGTGCACCGCGGCGGCGTCGTAGCCGGGATCCAGCGTCGGGGCGGGCGCGGGTGGGCGGGCGTAGTGCTCGAACACTTTCTCGATCAGGTCCTCCAGCCGGGGCTGGGTGTAGATCTGGGTGGTGGTTACGCTCGCGTGCCGCAGGACCGTCTGGACGTCGACCAGGGTGAACGCCGGATCGGCGAGCATCCGCTGCGCGGCGGTGTGCCGCAGGTCGTGCAGCGTCCAGTTGGTGCCCAGCACGGTGTTCGCCCGCTGCAACACCGCGCGGGCGGCGTGATAGTTCAACGGCCGCGGACGCGGCGTGCGGGTCCACCACACCGGGCCGCCCTCGATCAGCGGAGGACGATCTTCGGCGAGGTAGAGCGCCAGCCAGGCGAAGGAGTCCACGCTCGCCGGGACCTGCTCCCGGGCCCGGCTGCCCTTGCTGATGACGGTGATCGTGCGGGCGCCGACGTCGAGGTCGCCATGGCGCAGCCCGAGCAACACCGCCGCGCGGGCGCCGGAGGACAGCCAGAACGAGATCAGGGCGCGGTCGCGGTGGCAGCGCAACACCGAGAAC
>JBIOVW010000221.1:0-8219 GCA_044867945.1 Nakamurella sp.
ATTTTCGTGTCCAAGCACGGTTCTGGACCGTTACCGGCCCCGATCCGCCGAAGGCGGCGACCGGGCTGACGTTGCCGGTCTCCTGCGCGAACGTGAAGCAGCGACTTTCCGGGTTCGCCACACCTCCGTCCTGGCCTACAGTGCGGTCATGTATGTCTCGATGTCCCGTTTGCAAGTTGACGTCGGCAGGTCCGATGATCTGGTCGCCGCCTTCGGGCGGCGCGCCGGGCTGGTGGAGTCCCATGAGGGTTTCGTCGATCTACAGGTGTGGAGATCCGACCGTGACCCGTCCGAAGTGATCATGGTCAGCCGGTGGCGGGACAAGGACGCCTTCCGGGAGTACATGAGGAGCGACGACCACCGCGTGTCGCACGAACGGATCGATCCGTTGCTCAGACACGCAATCAAACTGGAGCGGCTCGAGCATTTGCACACCTACGAAGTGGTCGCTGAATGACCGGGCCCCGCTTGCGGCCACCCGAGGGCGGGGACGAGGCGCCCAGGGTCTCATCCCCAATGGCCGGAGGTGAAGCACTTGACCTGTTCGCGCTTGCCACTGCGATCTGTGAGCGGTACCGGCTGGAGTATCCCGACGAGCGTGCGCGCTACGGGGATGCCGGCCTAGCCTGGTGTGTGCACGACAACCAGCACCTCTTGAACTGGGCAGTGGGAACCGTCAACGGCGAACTCGACATCATGCCGGAGGTCGCCTGGTTGGCCACCGTGCTGGAAGCACGGGATTTCCCATCCGACCGGCTTGCCCGCGACCTCGACATCGGCGCCGACGTCGTCCTGGGCGGGACCGGCGGATCCGGCCGTCGGGCACTCGCCGGGGTGCTCACCGCCGCCGCAGATTTCGTCCGCTCGGGTGACTTCCGGAATTACACCGTCTGAGAGTGATCACACCCGGCCGGGGTCACCCGGGTGCGCGGCGGTCGTCCGTTCGGGTCAGGCGTCGACGCGGCGAAGCCGCCAGGCGGCGAATCCGATCAGAACAATTGCGTAGCCGCACATCACGCCGAACCCGGCCCAGGTTGTCAAGGGGTTGGCAACACCGAAGGTGCCGTCGAGCATCACCGCGCCGGCATTGGACGGCAGGTACTGCACGAAGTGGTCCGTCAACGACGTGGGCAGGAGGTTCGTCAGCGGTGGAATCACGAAGAACACCGCGACGAACGTGGTGATCGCTGCGGCGGTGTTGCGGAGCAGAGCCCCCAGCGCGGTCGCGGTCAGGCCGGCCACCGTCAGGTACAACGCCGCTCCCAGGACCGAACGCAGTGCGCCCGGGTCGGACAGGGACGCGTCCAGGTGCTTCCCAGCCAGCAGGGCCTGCCCTACGAAGAACGAGATGAAGCCGGCGGCAAGCATGGTGACGAACACCGTCGCGGCGAATACGACCAGTTTGCCCCACAACATGGGGAGCCGGGTGGGTACCGCGGTCAGTGACGAACGGATCATCCCGGTGCTGTACTCGCCGGTGATCAACAGCACCCCGAGGACCCCGACGGCGAGTTGCGCGAAGAACGTCCCGGTCAGTGACGTGGAAATCGCGGTGGCTCCGGGCTCGAACCCGGTCGACTGGCTCGCCGTGATGGCCGCGAACATGGCGCTCAACCCGATCATCAGGACGACGGCAGTCAGCATCGTGGCGACGGTCGACCGCAGGGATCGGAATTTGGTCCATTCGGACCGCAGTACCCGGGTCTGGGTGACCCGCAGCTGCGTACCGCCGACGTTCCTGGCCGGCGCGAGGGCGGTGGTCATGCCGCCACCGCCGCGGTGTCCTCCGACGGGCCGGCGGTGATCTCGGTGGAGCGGTACTCGACGGAGTCGCTGGTCAGGGTCATGAACGCTTCTTCCAGGGAGGCCTGTTGCACGGTCAGTTCGAAGATCGCTATGCGGTGCTGCCACGCGATAGTGCCGATGTGCTCGGCGGTGAGGCCGCCGACCTCGAGCACTTCGGGCTGTTCGAAGTCGGCAGTCGTGACTGTGGTGTCCGGGCCCTGGAGGAGCTCCCGCAGCCGGGCCGGGTCCGGCGTGCGGACGGTGACGGTGTGCTGGGACGCCTGGGCGATGAACTCATCGACGGTGGTGTCGGCGATCAGCCTGCCCCGGCCGACCACCACCAGCCGCGTTGCGGTCTGGGCCATTTCGCTCATCAGGTGGGAGGACACGAACACGGTGTGTCCGTCTGCGGCGAGGTCCTTGAGCATGGTGCGCATCCACAGCACCCCCTCGGGGTCCAGGCCGTTGACCGGTTCGTCCAGGACGACGGTCTGCGGGTTGCCCAGCAACGCCGCCGCCACGCCGAGGCGTTGTCCCATGCCGAGAGAGAATCCGCCGACCCGTTTCCCGGCGACCTGCTGCAGTCCGGCGATGTCGATGACCTCGGCCACCCGCCGCCGGCCGATGCCGTTGGTCTGGGCCAGGGCGAGCAGGTGGTTGCGGGCCGACCGGCCGGTGTGCACCGCCTTGGCTTCCAGCAGCACCCCGAGTTCGGCCATCGGGGCGGCGGTGGACCGGTAGTTCCCGCCGTTGAGGATCACCCGGCCGCTGGTCGGCCGGTCGAGTCCGGCGATCATCCGCATGGTGGTCGATTTCCCGGCGCCGTTCGGGCCGAGGAACCCGGTGACCATGCCCGGTTGGACGACAAAGCTCATCCTGTCGACCGCGAGCTTGGTTCCGTATCGCTTGCTGAGATTGTCCACTTCGATCATGGTGTCGCGCCTTCCGGCATGGTGGGAACCGGCCGCGTCACCATGACGAGACCAGTGGACTTGGTGGAACTCGCTGACGCAGCCACACGTTCGCGCCGTCGGCGGCGGCGATAGGGGTCAGACGGTGATCGCGATCTTTCCCCTGACCTGGCCCGCTTCGAGGTGCCGCATGGCCGCGGGCACCTGGTCCAGCGGGTAGGTCCGGTCGATGCTGGGGGTCACGGTGCCGGCCGCGATGTGGTCGGCGAGAACTTCGCTGTCGCTGGCCCGTTCCTTGGAGGCCAGTCCGGTCAGTCGTTGGCCGATGAAGGGGGTCAGGATCAGCGCCCGCAGCTGGCGGCCGAATCCCCCGGTGAGATTGCCCTTGCTCTCGCCGCCGACGATGACGGCGGTCCCGGTCGGGGTGAGCGCCCGTCGGAGCCGGGAGAGCGGCGGGTTGCCGGCGATGTCGATGATCACGTCGTAGTGGTGCTCGCCGTCGGCGAAGTCCTCGGTGGTGTAGTCGACGACCCGGTCCGCACCCAGGCCGGTGACCAGATCGAGCTTGTCGGTGCGGCACACCCCGGTGACGTGCGCCCCGGCGGCCTTGGCCAGCTGCACCGCGAAGCTGCCGACACCTCCTGACGCACCGATGATCAGCACCCGTTGCCCCGCCTGCACGCGCCCGGCGGCCAGGGCCTGCAGCGCGGTTCCCCCGGAGATCCCGACCACTGCTGCCTGCTCGAACGTGCAGTTCGCCGGTTTGTGGGCGAGCTTGTCCGCACGGGCCGCGGCGTACTCGGCGAACGACCCTCTACTCATCCCGAACACCTCGTCGCCCACGGCGAACCGGGTCACCGCCGAACCGACTGCGACGACCGTGCCGGCCACGTCGACGCCGGGAACCCGGTTCTTCGGCCGGCGCAACCCGAAACCGATGACCCGCATCAGATAGGGGGTGCCGGTCATCAAGTGCCAAGTCCCCCGATCCAGACCGGCGGCGTGGACCCGGAGCAGCACCTCGTCGTCGGCGATCTCGGGTCGGTCGATGTCCGCCGAGCGGAGCACCTCGACGGAGCCGTACCTGTCCTGCACGATCGCCCGCATCGTCCGCTCCCTTGTCGCCGGGTTCGTCTCGGTGGCGGCCGCCCGAATGCTGTCGAGTTCCATGATGCGTCCCTTTCAGGGTTCAGATGTCCTCGTACCGAGTACGAGCCTGGGTAACAATGTCGATCGCTGAAAGCCGCCTACGGTCCGGCTCCCTCTCCGCCATCGGCAACCGGGCATCGGTCGCCGTCGTGATGGTGGAACCAGGGGCCTGGTCGCCCTCGCCGCGGCGGGCCGGGCATCGGCTCGTCGTGCTGCTGGCGGGTTGACCACTTCGATCGAATCTCGGACCGTCGTGCTTCGTACTAAGTACGATGCTACAGTACTAAGTACGATCTGGCTAGTGTTCTGGAGGCCCAATGTCAAAAGCAATCGGCGGCGGTACCAAGGCACGGGTGCCGCTCAGCCGGGACCGGGTGCTGGCCGGCGCGATCACGGTCGCCGACGCGGGTGGAATCGGGGCACTGACCATCCGGACCCTGGCCCAGGAGCTCGGCGTCAAGCCGATGTCGGTGTACCACTACGTCGCGAACAAGGACGAGATCATCGACAACATCGTCGATCTCGTCTACGCCGAGATCGACCTGCCGGTGCCCGGTGAGGATTGGCAGGCGCAGATGAGGCGGCGGGCCAACTCGGCCCGCCGGGTCCTGGCGGATCATCCCTGGGCCACCCCGTTGCTGCAGTCACGACTGCATCCGGGGCCGGCGACGCTGCGCCATCACAACGCTTTCATCGGCACCCTGCGGGCGGCGGGCTTTTCGGTGCACCTGACCGCCCACGCCTTCGCGCTCATCGACAGCTACGTCTTCGGGTTCGCGCTCTCCGAGAACGCCCTGCCCATCCACGGTCCGGACACCGTCGCCGACACGGCCGCAACGATGATGGAGGAGTTCTTCGACGCCGAGGCCTATCCCTTCCTGCTCGAGTTCACGATGGAACACGTCATGCGACCCGACTACGACTTCGGCGCAGAGTTCGAGTACGGGCTCGACCTGGTCCTCGACGGCCTCGCCCGTTCCCTGGCCGGCGACGGCATTGACTTACGAATATCGAAGGCGTAGGAATGACCCAGGGACGTACAACTGTACGAATCTTGGACGCCGAGGCATCGCGTCGGTCCGCTCAAGCAGCCCGAAACGAGGACCGATGGTCATCCGCGCGGACAACACGGCGAGCAACAGCCTGATGGTCGGGAGAACGGTCCTGATCACGGGCGGAACCGGCGGCATCGGCAAGGCGACCGCGATCGGCCTGGCCGCCCTGGGCGCCCGCGTCGGCATCATCGGCCGCGATCTTCCCCGCGCGCAGGCCGCAGCGGCCGACATCCGTGACGAATCGGGCAACCCGGAGGTGGACGCGTTCGCCGCCGACCTGTCGTCACAAACCGAGGTGCGCCGACTGGCCGCGGCCGTTCTCGCCAAGTATCCGCGGTTGCATGTGCTGGTCAACAACGTCGGTGGGTTCTGGGCGCACAGGCACGTCACCGCCGACGGACTGGAACGCACCTTCGCGGTCAACCACCTGGCGCCGTTCCTGCTGACCGACCTGCTGCTCGCTCGACTGGAAGCGAGCTCCCCGGCGCGGATCGTGACCGTGTCCTCCAACGCACAGGCGAGGGGCCGGATCGCCTTCGACGACCTGCAGGGCGAACAGGACTATTCGGGGTCGCGGGCTTACGACCAGTCCAAGCTCGCGAACGTCATGTTCACCTACGAACTTTCCCGACGCCTGCACGGCACCGGGGTGACCGCCAACGCACTGCATCCCGGGGTGGCGCACACGTCCTTCAGTTCCGAGGACCCCTCCGCCATGGCGCGGCTGGCGATGCCGTTGATGCGGTTCATGAAGACTCCCGCCCAGGGCTCGGTCACCTCGATCCACCTCGCCTCGTCCCCGGACGTCGGTGCAGTCACCGGTCGATACTTCGCCAACAGCAAGCCCAAGACGTCGAACAAGTTCTCCTACGACACCCACGCGGCGCACCGGCTCTGGCAGCTCAGCGCCGATCTCGTCGGCCTCATCCCGGCACGACCCAGCTGAAACCGAGGCGCGGCGCGTCGCTGAAACCGGCTGACCGGGTCACCACACCGATCACCACACATGAATCACCACACATGGTGATGTCTACTCACCACATCGGCTCCTACCTTTCGATCAGACCGGCAATCAGCCGGGAGTTCACCCGGGTGCGAGGGGTCACGATGAGCGACAAATCCACCGCCCACGGAGCCGGACGGTACGAAATCCGCCTCAAGGGACACCTCGACGACCGCTGGGCGAGCTGGTTCGACGGGTTGACCCTCACCACCCGCAGCGACGGCACCACCACCATCCACGGCCCCGTCGTCGACCAGGCCGCGCTGCACGGCCTGCTGCAGAAGGTGCGCGACGTGGGCCTGCCGCTGATCTCGGTCGCCCGGGCCGAACCCGATCCACCATCCGCCGAACCCCGCTGACTTCATATTCCAGAACAGGAGACAGACATGTCGACCACCGCTCCCATCATGAAAAACGCAGCTCCCAAACGGGTTCCGATGACATCGCATCGCAAGATCTCGTTGACCGCCGGCGTGCTCTACCTGATCACCTTCGTCTCGATCCCTACCCTCGCTCTGTACGGCCCGGTGACGGACCCGAACTACGTCATCGGCTCCGGCCCGGACGCTCCCGTCCTGGTCGGCGGCCTCCTGGAGATGATCGTCGCCCTTGCCTGTATCGGCACCGCCGTGGCGCTGTACCCGGTGGTCAAGCGGCAGAACGAAGGAGTCGCGCTGGGATTCGTCGGCGTACGGATTCTGGAGGCCACCCTCATCGTCGTCGGCGTCGTCAGCCTGCTGTCGATCGTCAGCCTGCGTCAGGCGGGCGCCGGAACGGATGCGCTGGTCGCCGGACAGGCGCTGCTCGCCCTGCACGACAAGGCGTTCCTGCTCAGTCAGGCCCTGCTTCCGGCCGTGAACGCCCTGCTGCTGGGCTCCCTGATGTACCGATCCCGCCTCGTCCCCCGCTGGCTGCCGGTGCTGGGCCTCATCGGAGCCCCCATCCTGATCGCTTCCGTCACTGCGAAGTACCTCGGCATCTACGGCGAGTTGTCCGCGTGGTCGGGGCTCGCGGCCGTCCCGATCGCCGTGTGGGAGATCTCGCTCGGCGTCTACCTGGTCGTCAAGGGCTTCAAGCCGTCCCCGATCATCGCCGGAATGACCAGTCCCGTCACCCCGCCCGCCAACCGCGAGGTCACCGCACAGCCCTGACCGTCGCCGCTTCGACGTCATCCCGCCGGCAGTACGGCAGCCGATGCCCGGCTCCGCGGTGGGACGGCCGGCTCCCGCACGTCCACCATCAATACGACCGCCGATGCCCGGCTGCCGATGGCGGATCGGAAGACCTATCCACCACTGCCGGAAAGGCACAACCATGATCGAAGTAGAGAACCTCAGCAAGCGGTACGGCAGCAAAATCGCCGTGGACGGCTTGAATTTCATCGTGCAACCCGGAATCGTCACCGGATTCCTCGGCCCGAACGGTTCCGGGAAATCCACCACCATGCGAATGATCGCCGGACTCGACCGGCCCACCACCGGCCGGGTCACCGTGAACGGCGGTGACTTCCGGTCCGCCGCCGCTCCGATGGCCGAACTCGGGGTGCTCCTGGAAGCCAAGGCGGTGCACACCGGTCGATCGGCCCGCAACCACCTGCTCGCGCTCGCCCAGACCAACGGGATCAAGGCCCGCCGCGTGGACGAGGTCATCGACATCGTCGGCCTGCGACAGGTCGCCGGAAAGCGGGTCGGCGGGTTCTCCCTCGGCATGGGCCAACGCCTGGGCGTCGCATCCGCCCTGCTCGGCAATCCACAGACGGTGGTGCTGGACGAACCTGTCAACGGGCTGGACCCCGAAGGTGTCCGTTGGATGCGCACCATGCTCAAGGACCTGGCCGCGGACGGCCACACCGTGTTCGTGTCCTCCCATCTGATGAGCGAAATGGCTCAGACCGCAACACGCCTGGTCGTCATCGGCCGGGGCCGGCTGATCGCCGACACCACCGTCGACGACTTCGTCGCCCGCGCCTCGAATCACTCCGTCACCGTCCGCACGCCGGAACCGGTGCGACTGCGGGAGCTGCTGCTGGGGCCGGACGTCACCGTCACCACTGACATCGGGCAACCCGATGTGCTGGGAGTCGACGGCCTGACGGCGGAACACATCGGCACCATCGCCTGGCAGAACCACCTACCCATCTTCGAGCTCACCGTCCAACAGGCCTCCCTGGAAGAAGCGTTCATGACACTGACCAACGACTCCGTCGAATACCGCTCCACCGACACCGCCGTCACCACCGGTACCGCGGCGGTGACGCCATGACCACCACCCTTGCCCCGTCGGCAACAGGCACCACTCACCCCGCGCTCCGGGTCA
>JBIOVW010000222.1:0-4273 GCA_044867945.1 Nakamurella sp.
CCCACCAGTTGCAGGGAGCGCGGGACCGGTTCAGCCGGTTGATGGCCAATCCGTTCCTGGAGCGGTGCGACCGCGAGTTGGCCGCCAGTGGTCTGGCTCCGGCCAAGCGCAGCACGTTCGATCCCAGCCGGCTGACCGCGCAGGAATCCGCGGTGGCGCGGCTGGTGGCGATGGGGATGGGCAATCGGCAGGTGGCGTCCGAACTGTTCATCAGCATCAAGACCGTTCAGTTCCACCTGACCCACATCTACGCCAAGCTGAACATCAACTCCCGCGCGGAGTTGGCCGCCCAATTCAGGGATGTCGAGGGCGAAGAGGAGCAGGACTTCGGCCCAGCAGAATAGCCGTCGATACTGCGACCCGAGGCGATCGACTCGGTTCAGGCGCGTCCGGACATCTGCTCGACCAGGCGGACAAGCACCGTGTTGTCCAGCTCCCCGTGCCCCTGCGCCTGCAGGACTCCGATCAACTGGGCGGCCAGCGCGCCGAGCGGGATGCTCACCCCCGCATCCCGGGCCGCGGCGATGACGATCCCCATGTCCTTGTGGTGCAGGTTCACCCGGAAACCGGGGCGGAAGTTCCGGGCGACCATGTCGGGTGCGCGCCGGTCCAGCACGGTGCTGCCGGCGAGTCCGCCGGCCAGGGCACCCAGTGCGACGGTCGGATCGACCGAGTGGGCCTCGAGGAAGACGACGGCCTCGGCCACCGCTTCGATGGCGGCGGCGCACAACAGTTGATTGGCCGCCTTGACGGTCTGCCCGGCGCCCGGGCCGCCGACGTGCACGATCGTCGTTCCCATGGCCTGCAGCACCGGCCGGGCCGTCTCCAGGTCGCCGGCATCACCGCCGACCATGATCGATAGGATGCCGTCGATCGCCCCCTTCTCGCCACCGCTGATCGGGGCGTCCAGGACCCCGACTCCGCGGGCCCGGCCGGCCTCGGACACCCTGACCGCGGTCGCCGGCGCGATCGTGCTCATGTCGATGTACACCGCACCAGGGCGGGCGTGGTCGAACACGCCGTCATTACCCATGGCGATCCGTTCCACATCGGGGGAATCCGGCAGACAGGAGAGGACGAAGTCGCTGCCCCGCACCGCGTCCGGGACCGTGGCCGCGGCGCGACCGCCGGCCTCGACCAGCCGGTCGGTCCTGGCCGGGGACCGGTTGTAGCCGATCACGTCGAAGCCGGCCCGGACCAGGTTGGCCGCCATCGGGCCACCCATGATCCCCAGCCCGATGAATCCGATAGTGGTCATGGATTCCCTACTTTCGCATCTACGGCTCCCGGTGGTATCGGAAGTCCCGCTGTTCGAGTATTGCCGAGGTGGCGATCCCGGCCACCAGTCCCCAGAACGCCGCGCCGATGTTGAGGACGGTGATGTCGGAGACCGTGACGATGAAGGTCACCAGCGCGCCGAGTGAACACCGTCCCCCGAACGCCGTGACGAACGAGACCTGAAGCACTCGGAGCATCGCCAGCCCCGCGAGCACGCCGACGAACGCCGGCGGCATGCCGAGCATCGCCCGGGTGAAGAGCGGGGCGAAGAGACCGAATCCGATCGCCAGGATGCCGTTGACGATACCGGCTGTGTACTGGCGGGTCCGCTCGCCGGAGGCCACGAGGAGCGCATTGGTGGGCCCGGTCAGACAGGTGCAGACGCCCCCGACCGCCGCCACCAGGACGGACCATGCCCCGCAGACCAGGGTCACCACATTGACCGGAACGGTGTGGCCGGCGGTCTTGAGCACAGCCAGTCCCTGCCCGTTCTGGACCACCAGGACAGTGATGGCCAGCGGGATGACAAGTTCGACGATCGCCTGGATCGAGAACTGGGGAACCACCAGCACGGGTTGGGCCAGGAATGCGTGGTCGCCGGACACCGGCTCGAATCCGCCGAGCGCGACGACCATCACGATCCCCACCAGCAGGGCGCCGATGATCGGCGGCATGTACCGACCGAGGCCGTGCAGGGCGGAGAGCACCACCCAGGTCACGATCATGGGCGCCGCGATCCAGACATCGGCCTGCACCGAGGTCACCAACCCGGTGCCGAAGCGCAGGAATACGCCCGCCACCATGCCCATCACGATCGACAACGGGATGGCCGACATCAGGCGGCCGACCCAACCGGTCAGACCGAGGGCGAATATGAAAACGCCGGTCGCCATGAACGCCCCAACGATCTCGGGCCACGACAGGTGGGACAGTGCCGGGCCGACGAGCACGGTTCCCGGGATGGTCCAGAAGAACGCCATCGGCACCCGGTAGAGCCAGCACGCGAAGATCGTCAGCAGCCCGTTGAGCACGAACACGCCGAAAACCCAGGAGGTCAGCTCGGCGTTGCCCAGACCGCCCTCCGTACCGACCGCCAGGATGACCGCCACCGGGCCGGTCACGGAAAAAATGATCGCGATGAACCCGTTCGTGAAGGACGTGGCACCGAAGTCCCTGGAAAGCCGCCGCCACCCGGGAAGGGGCCTGGGCGGGCGTTCGATCAGGCGGGACGGTCCAGGCCGTTCATCTGCCACTGTGCCCCCCGATTCCGTCGGCCCTCGGCCGGCGGCGCCATGCAAAGGCGGCGGCCGGTGTCCTCGCCCCGGGCAACTGCGCACGACCCCGCATGATCATCAATCCCGATTCGGACAATGCGACCATCACCGCTGGGCGTGGTCCGGCGACTGTGGTCGTGGGTATCATCGAAGTCCGCCGCACCGCCGATCGACGCCGATTGGAACGATGATCCGACCACCGTTGCGCACGCAGCCGCATCCCCGCTCGGACGTCGATCGGGGCCATGTCGATCGACTCGGACGATTTCGTCCGCACCGTCCGGTCGACTCGCCGGCGTCCGGACGCGATGGGATGAGACCTCGATGACCCGGACCGTCCAGGACGCCGATCTTGGCGCGTCGGCCGGGTTGGAAAACGTTACCGTGCGGCCGGAATCGGCATGCGAACCCGGTGAACGAGGCTGCCTGACCTCCCGGGAAGCGACCATTGCCAGGATGCTGGTCGAGGGCATGACCGAGCGGGAAGTGGCGGCCGAACTCTTCCTGGGTGCGGTGGCCCTCCAAGCACATCTGGCCCGCATCTGTGCCAAGCTCGACATCCCCTCGCCGGGGGACCTGGTGCACGTCATCGGCCGCGGAACCACGCTCGATTTCGACCCCGAACGGGTGGATCGAACCGCCGGTCGTCGTGAGCCACCGACGCCGACCCCGGTGCGGCTGACGCCGCAGGAAGACGCAGTGTATGGGTTGCTCCGCGACGGACTTGACGAGCGAGAGGTGGCCGCCGAGCTGTTCATCGGAATCGGTGCCGTCAGATCGCATGTTGCGCACATCCAGGAGAAGCTCGGCGTCGAGTGACCGACGCACCACTGACAATCCGGGTCGGTCGGTCAGGGCCGACCACTCATCGAGTTCGATGTCGGCCCTGACCGCTGCACGCCGGCCGGATCAGGTAAAGACGCTGGTGAAGGCGTCGTTCAGCTCACGAGCGTGGTAGAAGATGCCCTTGGCGAGCTGGTCCACGGTCCAGTTGATGGTCGGAAAGTCCTTCTGCACCCGGTAACCCAGGCCGGCGAAGACCTCGTTGCGATTGCCTGACGGATCGAAGAAGTAGATCGTCGTTCCGCGGGTGATGCCGTGCCGGGTCGGGCCGATGTCGATCGGCACGTCGTCCATGGCGAAGATGTCGCCAGCCTTCAGGATCGCACTCCAGTCCTCGAGATGGTAGGCGAAGTGGTGGAGCTTCTCGTTCGGCCCCTTGATCACGGCAAGGTCGTGGGGCGACTCCCCGCAGGACATCCACGATCCAATCACCTCGGGATTCTCTATGCTCTCGACCACACGCTCCGCGGTCTTGAAGTCCAGGACCTCGGTCATGAACCTCTCCACGAGTCCCGGGTCATCCGCCGGAACGAGCGCATGGTCGATCCAGTGCGTGCCGACACCCCGAACGTGTCGAGGCCACGCCTCCGGATTGATCGAGCCTGTCTCGGTGCCGGAGAACTCCATCTCCGTGAACAGCTCGATGACCTGCTCGGACGGCAACGTCAGGGCCACCGCCTCGCCGACCTTCAGGTTCTCCCCGGCGCTGACTCGACTGGTGGTGGCACCGAACTTCTGCGCCCGCGTCTCGAAGCTGGCCAGGTCGTCATCACTTTCGACCTTGTAGCCGAACTTGACCAGACCGACGCCGCCCTCCTCGATGACCAGGGAATGGTGATCCCATTCGTCCCAGCACTTCAGCCAGAGCTTGCCGGGTT
>JBIOVW010000223.1:0-3037 GCA_044867945.1 Nakamurella sp.
ACTGATCGGTGCGGACTTCTCGGACAGGTACTCAGCCACCGGAAACCTCGCCGGTGAAGGCCAGCGTGGGCGCGCTGGCGGAGTAGTTGACGGTGATCGTCACCGGGTTGCGCTGGTCGGGTGGGACGGTGAACAGGTAGGTCCCGGCTGCGGAGGCGCCGGGCGCCACCACGCCCTGCAGTGGGGTGGCGTCCCCCGAGATTGGGCTCGCGGGGTTGCCGGCCCCGTCGGTGAGGGTGACCGTCACGGTGTCCACCCCGATGGTGTCGGCCGACCCGTTGCTGATCTCAACGGTGGCCGAGATGGCGGGCCCGCTGATCTCACCCGGCAGCGTGGCGGTGGCCTGGACGGCGCTCACCTGGGTGATCGTGGCCGTCACCTGACCGCCGAAATCCGCTGTGTCGGTCAAACCGACCGCGGGGGCCGTGGCTTCCGACATCTCCGGCACGGTCTCGTCGACGTTGCCCGCCGGGACGACGGGACCGCTGGTGGACACCGCCGTGGCCGACGGGTCCGGCAGGTCGCTGATCGAGGTCAGGTGCGTCTCGGGTTGAGTGGTCAGGACAGGATCCAAGGGGTCCGCGAGGGAGGTCGGTCCCTGCGGATCCTCGGCTGCGGCGGCCTCCCCGGATCGATCGGCCAGCCGTTCCGTGTCCGAGGTGCAGGCAGCCACCCCAAGGGTGAAGACGGCGACGGCCAAGCCTCCGAGGGAGAGGACCCGAACCCGTCGGCTGAGCCGGGGCGAGTGGGTGGTCACGGAGTTGTCCTTCCGGCCGAGCCCGTCTGTGTGCCGCCCGTGGCGTCCGCACCGCTGCGCGCGGCGGCGCCGGTTGTGTCCAGCGCACGCATGTCGCGGAACCACTTGACACAGGCCAGCAGCAGGTAACCGGTACTGCCGGCGAAAAGCACGGCATAGGCGATGAAGAAGGCAATCGGGAGGCCGAGCAGCAGGAAGATGAGGCAGAGCACGCCGTAGTCGGTCGGGATCACCAGCAGGGAGCGCACGGTCGAGGCGGCCCGGCGCGGCTCGGCGGTCGCGTCCTGCCCGGAGGCCAGGCCGTTGGCCCGCCGCAGCTGATCGTTCAGGATCATCGCGAAGAACGACACCGCGGCTACCACGGTGAACCCCATCGGCACGAGAAGCCAGGCCTGGTGGGGCAATTCGTTCGACCGGTACAGGAAGGTCAGCACCGCCAGATGCAGGCTGGAGATCTTGACGGCGTCGACCATGTGGTCCAGCCACTCGCCCGAGCGTGAGCCACCGCCCCGCAGCCGGGCCAGCTGACCATCGGCGGAATCCAGGGCGTAGCCCAGGACCAGAGCAACAGTGACCGCGATCGCCAGCGCGAACGACGACGGGAGCAGCGCGAGCAGGACGATGCCGGCGAACGAGCACAGCGCGGACAACGCGGTGACCGCGTTCGGGGTCAGCCCGGCCTGGTAGGCGGCCGCGGCCAGGTAACGACCGAACCGGCGGTTGACGAACCGCGAATAGGCGGGGGCGCCCTTCCCCGACTTCTGCCGGGACTTGAGCGCGTGCAGTGACTCTCGATAACTCATGGTGGTCTCGGCCGGTGGCCGGGCGGCGGCGATACGGCGCGCCACCGGACGGGTCACCTGGTCGCTCCCGGGCATGGCAGGTTCAGTTCCTTGTCTGGTGCAGGATTGCAAATGGTCCGTGCGCCCTCCGGGCGGCAGCGAGGGGTCAGGCCGTTCGGCGCACTGGTTCCTCCAGTGCGTCCGACAGCTCGGAGACGGCCACCACCGGGGCGAGCCGTTCCGGTGACCGGCCCGGCATAGCCGGTGCGGGCCGCACGTCCGACATCGGGACAACCGCGCCGGTCTCGGTTTCGGTCGTGACGGAGTCGGTGGCCGCGGCGACCAGGGCGCGGTCCCGTCCGGCCAGCCGCAGGCACAGCTCCTCGTACCGGTCGGTGACCTCGTCCCAGTCGTACTTGTTCGCGCGGAGCCGGGCCTGCGCACCGAGTTCGATGGTGCCCTCAATGTCCCGCTCGGACTCCTCCACCAGCACCCGGACCTCCGCCGTGTCCGTGAAGTACCGGCCCGCGCCGCCGAGCACCTCCTTGTTGAAGTTGACGTCGTATGCGATGGTCGGCGCCGACGCGCCCAGGGCGCGCAGCAGGGACGGGTTGGTCCCGCCCACGGAATGGCCGTGCAGGTAGGTGAATGCATTGGCGTACAGCTGGTCCAGCAGTCCCTGATCCCAGACGCCGCCGAGGAACGTGACCCGCCCGTCGGCGAGCGAGTGCACCCGCTCGGTGTAGGCGTCGGCATAGGGTGCAGAACCCACCACGACCAGCGGCAGCTCGGCGGAGCTGGCCGTGTAGCCATCGACGATTCTGTCGACGTGATTCTCGGGCTCGAACCGGGCCACCACCAGGTGATAGCCGCCGGACGTCAGGCCCAGCTCGACCAGCCGGTCGTCGCCGGCATGATCCAGGATCGGCGCACCGTAGGTGATCAGGTCCGTCGGCTTGGCGAACTTGTCCAGGTAGTACGCCTGGATGCCGACCGCATCCGCGATGAGCGCGTCCGACCATCTGACCGCCAGCCGCTCGGCCATCAGGTAGTAGCGCCGACCGCCGGCGCCCCACTTGTCGCGCTTCCACTCGAGCCCGTCCACGTGGGTGGCCACCGGGATGCGGGCGGCGCGCAGAGCCGGCAGGAACGGGGCGTTCGCGGCGTTGAAGACCACGGCGGCGTCGGTGCGGTGCCGAATCAGATGCTGCACCGACAGCGCCGTGTGGCTCATCGTCTCCAACGAGCGCTTCTTCATCGCGCCGTGATGGATCAGGGTCATACCCCTGTAGCTGTCGGGTTCGTCGGAGCGATCACTGTGCAGCCGGCGGCAGTAGACGACCACCTCGTGCCCGCGCTCGGCCAGTCGGGAGCCGACCTCCTCGACACAGGTCTCGAAGCCGCCATAGCGGGCGGGCACGCCGCGCGTGCCGACCAGGGCGATGCGCAGCGGGCGGGCCTGCATGGACCTCATGATCATCTCCTGGCACCGCCCGGT
>JBIOVW010000224.1:0-3876 GCA_044867945.1 Nakamurella sp.
CTGCTGCACTTTGCAGCTGGAGGGAGTCCGTCATGACCATCGACCGCCCATGCTCGCCCCACCACGCGGATGTGCTCAGGATGATCGACGCGGTCGTTCTGGTCCACACCGACGGACGCCTGAACGACATCGGCCGGGTCGCCGACGATCAACTGACCGCCGAGGATCGCGTTGCCTGGCTGGGATGGCAGAGCGCTCGTCGCGGGACGCTGCGCAGCTTGCAACGGGTTCAGGTCAGGTCCGGTCTGGTAGGGGCCGCGCTCGCGACGTTGGCGATATTGTCGGTGATCGCTGATCAGCGCGACCCCGAAGGCGGACTCCTGGCCGGGATCGCCGGGTTGGCTGCGGTCGTGGGGTTCTGCGTCGTCTTGTTCCTCGAGTTGGTGATGTCCGGGTATCCGGGGTACCAGCCACTTCCGGTGCGGGTCCGGCTGGACTTCAGGGCGCGGGAGCGGGTCTACCTGCAGGCGTTGCGGGACAGCGCCGACGACGAAGCCCTCGGTGGGCCGCGAGCGGAGGAGGCCCGACTGGTCGTCGTGGCCAGATCCATCGCCTCGATGATCGCCCGCAGCGCCGGGTGGGAATCCGGCCAGCTCGACCGATGGCACCTTCGGCTCGACGTGGACGAAGTGCTCGTCAGGATCGCGCGCGACGCGGTCGAGCTCAGGCGGCAGCGGAGGGACGGCGCCCCGGGGCAGCCGGAAAGCGCTGCGGACAACGGTCGCGGCACGATCCGCTGGGAGTCGCTGGTAGATCGGGTTGGGTGGCTGCTGTGGTACCACCAGCGGCTGAGCACACTGCTGCCGGCGCCGTGCGGGGATCGATTCTGACGACCCGCGTTGCGTGGCGCGCACCGATCAGGCCGTTGCCGATCTCAAGTTCGCCGTCCTCGCGCTGAACTGGTAGTGGCGCCGACCGCGGTCGGTCCGGTTTCCGTGGAACGGATGCCTGGCCCGGTCCCGGCGCCGCCCGCTTGGTCGCCCGAGCTTGCGAGGGTGCCAATTCGGCACAGCAGGGCGGGACTCAGGACAATTCGGCGACGGAGGAGCCGAATCGTTCGGTGCCGCCCTAGGGTTGACCGGAGGAATCCGACCAGCCGGGGAGATGTGTGGCGCGCCGACCGAAGTCCAGCCTGCCCGCGGGGATGTTCAGGGCGTTGATGCCGAGCCCGGGCACCGCCCGGAAGGCCACGAAAACGGCCCAGCGATCGGTCGCCAAGGCCGCCCGCAAGACGACCCGCAGGGCCACCAAGGCGCCCAGGGCCACGGCCCCGACCCGCCGCCGGAAAGGGGTCGCCGGGCCGTCCCGTTCACCAGCGAGCGTGCTGCCCGAGCTGTGGCGGCCGTCGGGCGGCGCGCGGGACCAGCCCGACCCGGCCACCCTGGGCCGCGGCCGGTGGCACCAACACCGCTACACCGGGGTCGCCGGCACCCGGGCCTACCGCGTCTACATCCCCAAGGGCCTGCGTCGCACCACCCGCGCCCCGCTGCTGTTGGCGCTGCACGGCTGCACCCAGACCGGTCTGGACTTCGCCGCCGGCACCCGGTTCGACGATCTGGCCGACACCCACAAGTTCATCGTCGTCTACCCCGAACAGGGAGTCACCCACCACGCGCAGCGCTGCTGGAACTGGTTCCGGGCGGGCCATCAGCTGCGGGCGGCGGGGGAACCGGCGATCCTGGCCGGCATCGTCCGCCGGGTGGCGCAGGAGACCACCAGATGGCGGGTGGACACCGGCCGGATCTACGCCGCCGGCATTTCCGCGGGTGGCGGCATGGCGCTCGTCCTCGCCGCCACCTATTCGGAGCTGTTCGCCGCGGTCGGCGTGCACTCCGCGCCGCCCTACCGCAGCGCGACAGGTCCCGCCGACGCCATCGCCGCGATGCACGGCGCCGGGCCGGTGCCGACACCCCAGGGCCCGCTGCCGCCGATGATCGTCATGCAGGGCACCGCGGATTCCACCGTGCGGTCGGCGAACGCCGAACGCATCGTCGCCCAGTGGTTGACCGCGCACGAGGCGGCGGCCGCGAAGGGCGATCGACCGGCCGTCGGAAAGGGTCGGCAAACCCGAAAGAACCCGCCCCGCACATCATCCGGCCGCGGGCCCCGCCCGTACCGGGTCACCAGGTGGTCGGCCGGCCGTCAGGTGGTGCTGGAACTGTGGGTGGTCGAGGGGCTCGGGCACGCCTGGTCGGGCGGCTCGGCCAAGGCAACCTACGCCGATCCGCGCGGGCCGCGGGCGAGCACTCAGATGTGGCGCTTCTTCGCCAAGCACACCGCGGCGGCCCCAGGGGTCACCGGTCGGTAGGGCGTCAGGCGGTCCGGTGGCGGGACGATGAGTGTCGCACCGCCGAAGATCCTCTACTGATCGACATCATGCCCTCACCCATACGGCGGAGATTGGGCCCTCAAACAGATGATGGGATCCTCCAGCGATTACTTGCAGTTGCAATGGACGTGGCAACAGCGTAGTTGTGTGACTGAGAGTCCACGTGTGATCGGCCGGGGGGTAGCGGAGCGTGATGAGTTCGGTAGCACCGGTCACCGTGGACCCCGCCGCGCTCAAAGCCAACTTCGCGAACGTGGCCGTGCACGGTGACGACGTCGCGATGTACTTCTACAGCCACCTGTTCATGACCCATCCCGAGATCAGGTCGGCGTTCCCGCTGTCGATGACCGAGCAGCGGGACCGGCTGCTCAGCGCGCTGGTGCGGATCGTCACCCATGTGGACCGGCTGGCCGACCTCGACCCCTACCTGGCAGGCCTTGGCCGGGACCATCGCAAGTTCGGCACGCTGGCCGAGCACTACCAGGCGGTCGGCGAGGCGCTGCAGGCAACGCTCGCCCATTTCTCCGGCGCGGCCTGGACCGAGGTCCTGGCCGCGAACTGGGCCGCGGCCTTCGACGTGGTGAGCGAGGCGATGATCCGCGGCGCCGACGAAGCGGCCGGGCACGAGCCGGCCTGGTACGACGGTGAGATCGTCGACATCGACCGGCGCACTTTCGATCTCGCGGTGCTCCGGATTCGCACCGATCTGGTGGTGCCCTATCTGGCCGGGCAGTCGGTCGCGCTGCAGGCACCGCAGTTGCGGCCGGGGATCTGGCGACCCTTCACCCCGGCGAACCGGCCCGGGCGGACGGAGTTCGACCTGCATGTCCGTGCCGTCGACGGGGGCACGCTGTCGACCGCACTGGTGCGGGCGGCCCGTCCCGGCGAGCCGGTGCGGCTCGGCGCGCCCTACGGCCGGCTCGCCCTGGACCCGGCCTCGTACCGGCCGATCCTGATGATCGCCGGCGGCACCGGGCTGGCGCCGATGAAGGCGATGATCCGGCAGTTGGCGTGCGAGGGTGGTCGGCCCGTCCACTTGTTCCACGGGGTGCGGACCGAGCGGGAGGCCTACGACCTGGCCTGGCTGCGCCGGGCGATGAGCACCTACCACTGGCTCACCGTCATCACGGCGACCTCGGATGACGAGCACTGGTCCGGTCCGCAGGGCCGGATCGGTGAGCTGGCGGCCGCCGAAGCGGAGTGGGCCGGCCACGACGTCTACGTCTGCGGCTCCCCGGAGATGGTCGAGGGCACCGTCAAATCGCTGGTCGCCCGTGGGGTCTTTCAGGACCGGATCATGTTCGAGGAGTTCGGCAAGGCCTGACCCGGCCAGTTCCGTGGCGCGGACCCGGCCGCGCCGTGCCCTTCATTGTCTGTACGCGGTGTCCGGCCGAGATCGTGCTGCCGTGCCGGATCGCCGAATCTACGGCGTCGAACCCGCTTTTTGATTGCCCCTTTCGGGTTGTCCCAGTGGCCGTTTGCCACCGATGCGTTGCTCCGGTCGGGTCCGTGCCGTGCCGACCAGGTGAATTCGGGTATCAGCCGAT
>JBIOVW010000225.1:0-4969 GCA_044867945.1 Nakamurella sp.
CGCGATGAGTGAGTACGTCGGGTTGGAGGTTCAGCCGATGCTGAAGACGTAGTCCGGGTCAGTGTCCGAGACCTGTCCCCACCGTGACGTGCGTGACTGCTGCGGCCCGCAGCGGCCGGGTGCGAAGCTCACGGGAAAGCCCAAGGGCTCCCGCTCCGTCCGGGGGCCACAGGCGAGGGGAAGACTGGGTACGGGGTGAATACCAGTGAACCCTCGCTGATGCCTCGTTAATTGCACATCCTGGGACGGTTTGCAGGACCAGGATGATAGGGACCGGCCGTTGGAAGGCGGTGGGTGGCGGCCAAGGATTGTGCGCGGCCGTGTGGACACCACCGTCCCCGGGGTACAGAGGGCACCCAATCCCAGCCGTGTCTCATGCGTGCGGAACACGGAAACCCCGTCGGGGTCCGCCACGCCGTGAAGGGTGGCGGTAAGCCGGAGGTAACGATGGACCAATTCCACTGGCGGGACAGGATGCCCAAGAAGCCAATGCCGGCAGCCGAAAGGCGACAGGAAACCGAGATGAGGTCGATCAGCCCTCCGTTGGTCGTCTCGCATAACTGGCCGGATACCGGGCGGGGAACCGTCCGGGCGCGAAAGCGCGCCCACATGGGCAGGTGAGCCTTTGAAGACGATCAGCCGGAACAGCCGGAACCGAAGGACAAGTTAGGCGCCATTTGTGGTGAACGGACCGGAGGACCCTCGGCCGGAGCCGGGCCTCGACGCAGTCGACTGGGACTGGGTCGATTGGTCGGGCTGCGAACGGGAGGTACGGCGACTACGGCAGCGGATCTTCAAGGCGACGCAGGAAGGCGACTGGCCCAGGGTCAGAAGCCTACAGAGGCTGATGTTGCGTTCCCGGTCGAACACGCTAGTCAGCGTGCGGCAGGTCACGCAGCGCAACGCTGGGCGCAAGACCGCGGGGATCGACGGGGAGGTCGCGCTGACCTCCCAGGCCCGGGCGGACGTGGCGGTGCGTGTGCACTCCACGATCGCGACCTGGCAGCCTCCCGCGGTCAAGCGCGTGTACATACCGAAGGCAAACCGTGCAAAGCTGCGGCCGCTCGGCATCCCCGTGATCATGGATCGGCGCCATCAGGCACGGGTGCGCAACGCGTTGGAGCCCGAATGGGAGGCCCGGTTCGAGCCCAGATCGTATGGGTTTCGGCCGGGTCGCAGCTGCCAGGACGCGATCGGTGCGATCTACACCACGTGCAAAGGCCCCCGGGCCAAGCGGGTGTGGGCGCTCGATGCAGATCTGGCCGCGGCGTTCGATAGAATCGATCACGCTCACCTACTCGCCACGATCAGGACGTTCCCGGCCAGGGACATGATCCACGACTGGTTGACGGCGGGCGTGTTCGAACCGGGCAAGGGATTCGCCCCGACCGAGGAGGGAACTCCCCAGGGAGCATTATGTGCAGCTGCACATAACGACCCCTATGAACAGCGCTGGGTTATGCGCAGCGCCCGGCGGTTGTCGCTGGTGGGTGCGGTCGTGGTGTCCGAACGCTGCGCATAACCTCGGACGCGGTCAGAGGCTGGCGAGCCAGTCGAGCAGTTCGGGGTTCTGGTTCCATTCGGTCAGGTCGGCGGTGACGACGTCGCTGTAGACGGCTTCGAGAGCTTTGCGTTTGGCCTCGGTGGAGGCCCGGGCGTAGATCTCGGTGGTGGACAGGTCGACGTGGCCGAGGATGTCGCGGATGTAGGGCAGCGGGACGCCGGCGTCGTAGAGGTGCATGGCCCGGCTGTGCCGTAGGACGTGCGGGTTCAGGTGGGTGCTGGCCAGCGCTGGGTCGTCCGCTCGGGTCTGGTGTTTGCGCAGGATCCAGGCGATGCCGCCGCGGCTGAGCTTCGAGTGGTGTTGGTTGAAGAACAGCGGATGGTCGGCGCGCGCGCGGTGATCCAGTTGCTGCTCGGCGAGGTAGGCGGCCAGCAACGCCGTGGTGTTGGCGTCGATTGGGACGTGACGGGTCTTGCGTCCCTTGCCGGTCAGGGCGGCCATGGCCGGGTCGTCCACGCGGATGTCGCCGACGGTCAGATCGGCGAGTTCTTGAACCCTGGCCGCGGTGTCGTAGAGGGTTGCGAGCAGGGTCGCGTCACGTCGGCCGTTGCGGGTGGACCGGTCTGGTGCGGCGAGCAGTTGGCGGGTCTGGGCCACGCTGAGGTGCTCCACGGCGGGCCGGGCCTGCTTGGCGGCGGGGATCGCGAGGATGTCCTGACAGCACGCCATGCGGGCCGGGTCCTGTGTCTGCATCCAGGTGAAGAACGAGTCGATCGCGGCCAGCCGTTGATTGCAGGTCGAGGGACTGTTGGCCCGGCTGGTGCGTAGCCAGTCGAGGAATCCGGTGATGGCGGCGGCGTCGATCAGCTCGAGGGTGAGCCGCTCCGGCGGGACGTGCCGCTGGTCGCGGAAGTAGCAGATCAACAGCTTGAACGCGTCGCGGTAGGAGGCGATCGTGTTGGTCGAGTAGCCGCGCAGCCCGGCCAGGTGGCTAGTCAGGAAGCGGCGCAGGAACACCGCGAAGTCAGTGGGCATCACGCGGTCCTGCCGTGACGGGTGGGACGACGTCTCCGATGACCTGCTGGACGCGGGCGGTGATGTCCGGGTAGGACTCGGCGGTCAGGTGCAGGTAGTAGGCGGTGTCGGCGATCGATGCGTGACCCAGGTAGGCCTGCAGCACCGGCAGCAGCGCGCCGACATCGCGCCCGGTGGCGAACCAGGACCGCAGGTTGTTGACCGCGAACGTGGTCCTCAGGTCATGCACTCTGGGGCCATGCCCGGGTCCGCCGTGGGAGATACCCGCCTGCCAGAGGAACCGGCGGAAGTTGTGGTAGACGTTGCCCAGCGTCAGTGGCCGGTCGGGCTTGGCCCCGGGGAAGAACCACTGCGGGTCCTCTGGTCGCCGAGCGACCCGCCCGTGGTAGTCGGCGAGTCGTTCGCGGAGCCGCTCGGAGACGGGCACCTGCCGGTCCTTGCCGCCTTTCGCGTCCCGGATCTGCAACACCCCGGAGTCGATGTCGACGTCGGCCACGCACAACAAGCGGGCCTCCGAGCAGCGCAGTCCGCAGGCGTAGATCGTGCGGAACAGCACCGGCATGACCAGGTGGCGTGCCGGAACCTGACGGCAGTAGTGGCAGCGCTCGGTCTGGGCGAACAGTGCCGCCAGTTCCCGGTCGGTGTAGATGTGCGGGACATACCGGGTGGGCCTGGGCAGCGCAGCCCTGGGCAGCAGGTAGGCCGGCTGCCCTCGTCGGCCCAGCCACCGGGCCAGCTCCCGGACCGGCGCTGCCAGTGCCTGCAGGGTCGCCGGTTGGACCCCACGCCGGCGCGCCGCGACGATCCACGCCTGCACCGACGCCTGCGTGAGCGTGTCCGACTCGGGGAACTGACTGCGGCTGAACGCCTCGAACCGGGCCAGCACCCGCGCCTCGGCGTCGTACTTGTAACCGACGGCGCGTTTGTCGGCCACCAGGGCGGTGATCGCCTCGGACAGTGTGACGTCGGCGCTCATCGTGCCGCCCCCGACGCCGGCGCGTCCGGGTCCAAGGCACAGGCGGCCAACAAACCCAGCGACGATTTCAGATACACGCCCGTCGACGCGACCGATCGGTGACCGAGGATGTCGGCGATCTGCTCGAGCGGTGTGCCCTCTTCCAGCAGCCGAGTCGCCAGCGTGTGCCGCAGTGAGTGCATACCGTGGCGGCGCTGCTGGCCCAGCGGGACATGCGCGGCGCGGGCGTGCTTGACCAGGATCTGATGCAGGTGATCCTGGTCGGAGAACGGGCCGATCGGGGCGGTGTGCCGGACGAACACCTGCGGGCAGTCGCAGACCGGCCGGCCGTGCCGCAGGTAGTCGATGATCGCCCAGCCGACGTCCTTGAGCAGCGGCAGGTGCACCCGGTGGCCGGTCTTGGCTTGCACCACCGACAGCCGGTTGCCGGGCCAGTCCAGATCGGCGAACTGCAGCCGTTTGACGTCGACGCCGCGCAGCCCGAGCCGGGTGATCAGCAGGACGATCGCGTAGTCACGTTTGCCGCACGGGTTCCCGCGGTCGACCGCCTGCAGGATCCCGGTCACGTCGGCCCGGTCCCACACCGACGGGATCCTGGCCTGCCTGGTCGACTTCACCGCCGGGACCGCCTCCAGCACAACCGGGTCGACCAGTCCCGCGCGGACGGCGAACCGCAGCAGCGACCGCACCGCGCACAGTTTGTGCTCCACCGTCTTGGCCTGGTAGCCGGCCAGGGTGGCCACGAACGCGTCGATGACCCCGGCGTCCAGCCCGGCCAACCCGCCCCTGGTGTCGGTGAACGCGAGGAACTCTCCAGCCAGCGTGCCGTAGGCGCGCACCGTCGACGCGGCGCAACCACTGTCCTGCAGCCATGCCCGGAACGGTTCCAGAACGCCGGCCTGACCTGCGGTCAGCTTGGCCACCGTTCGGGAGTAGCGGCGCAGCACCGCGCCGTGGACGGCGAAGTCGTCGAGCATCGCCGCGACGCGGAACAAGTACACCTCGCTCGCCGTCAGCGTGCCGGCCTGCTCCTTGTCGAAGAACCCGCCGCAGGCCTGGTCAACCCACGTCATCGCGACATCCAGCGAGAACTCCCGGACACCACGAGACGCGAAGAACGCCTCCAGGCGGCGCCAGCAACCCCGATACCAGACCATCGTCGAAGGCTTGTAGCCCAGACGCACCAACTCGGCATCCAACCCGGACACCAGTTCCGAAACAGCCACCATGACAACTGACCTCCAATCACGAAAGGCCCGGCACCGTGCCGAACCGCGTGATCAGAGTCCATCCGGGTTATGCGCAGCGTTCGGTCATCACCACCGCACCCACCAGCGACAACCGCCGGGCGCTGCGCATAACCCAGCGCTGTTCATAGGGGTCGGCGATCTCGCCGTTGTTGGCGAACCTGTTCATGCACTATGCGTTCGATGCGTGGATGACCCGCCGGTTCC
>JBIOVW010000226.1:0-2777 GCA_044867945.1 Nakamurella sp.
CCGCCAGGACCAGCGCGATCAGGTTGGACAGGAACAGGACCAGCGCGCCGGCCGCCAGCCCGAGCGCGCCCTGGCCGAGGCACACCCCGACGACGGCCAGCGGCGGCACCAGGGAGATGGCGATCGCCACGCCGGGGAGCACAGCCGCCACGTCGCGGCGGGCCAGCGCGACCGCGCCGGCGAATCCGGTGGCCACCGCCGCGACAAGGTCTCCCAGTCCCGGCGACGTGCGCCCGGTGATCTGGCTGTTGGCGAGCAGGTCGAACGTGCTGGGGATGACCAGGGCGAAGAACACCCCGATGAGGACGACGAGGCAGGCGCCGCCGAGCACGTACCGGCCGGCCCGCCCCGCGGCACCCGGCTCCCGCTTGGCGATGCCCAGCGCGATGCCCATGATCGGCGTCGACAGCGGCGCGATGATCATGGCGCCGATCACCGTCGCGGTGGAGTCCGAGAGCACGCCGGCGGACGCGATGACCGCCGACAGCGCCAGCATCGTCCAGAACGCCGAACGCTTGGCGACCGCGTCACCGGCGGTCAGGTCCAGATCGTCGGTCAGCTCGGCCAACGTTCGGCGTTGCGCGTCGGGCAGTACTCGGCGGATCAGTCCCATCCCGCCAGCATCCAACACCGACACGGGGGATCACCGCCGGATCGGTCCGCGTGTTCCGCCGGCCGACCGGATGGTCAGCCGGCGCGTCGCCGTCGGGTCGCCGCCACCAGCCCGGCGCCGAGCGCGAACAGCGCAAACCCGATCAGCAACCATTGCCCGACCGGCTGTCCGGTGGAGGACAGCGACCCCGACGTTCCGTCCCCGCCCGGCCACGGCGCCGGCGGGTAGACCGGCGGCACGGGCGGTGCCGGCGGTGCCGGCGGCGCGGTGCCGGCGGCGCGGGTGGCGGGTCGAAGGTGTTGACCGCGGTGATGGTCAGCGTGCCCGTCTGCTCCGCGGACTCGACGACGACAGCGTTGTCGTAGGAGTCGTAGTCGACGGAACTGGATGATGCGCCCCCGGTGTCGGTCTCAGTGCCGAAACAATGCGCACCCAGCTGCAGCAGCACCGGGATGCCGTCGGCGTCGGTCAGCGGCACCGTCTGGCCGCCGGTCACCTGCACCGAGCCGGTGTAGACGTCCACCAGCTCACCCGTCGACGTCTGCACCTGGCAGGTCACGGCGATGGTGAACACGACGCCGTCCGCGGCGGCCCGGCCGTCGCCGGCCAGCACCTTGGTGACCTGCACGGTGGCCGCGGAGAACACGTTGACGAACCCGGCGACCGCGACCTGTGCGATCCCCTCGGCGTCCACGTCCGGGATGGTCACCGTCACCGGCGGCGGCGTGACATCCGCGCCGCCCGAGTCGGTCTCGACCACATCGCAGACCGCGCCCACCGGCAGCGGACCGATCACCGGCGACGTCAGCGTGTCTGTCGCGCCTTCCCGCTCCAGGGTGACCGTGTCGTTGTAGACGTCGGCGACCCCGTTGAACGAGCAGGTCACGGTGAACACGAACGGCCCCGGACCGATGCTCGCCCCCGGCCCGTCGAGCTGCTTGACGATCTGCAGGCCGCCGGCCCGGTACTCGTTGGTCACGGTGATGACGGCGGGTTGGATCGGCCCGGTGTTGACGCCACCCGAGGAGTTCGAGTCGTCCGGGTTCGGCGGATCGTAGGTGACCTCGGTCGCCTCACCCGTGTCGGTCTCGACGGCGGTGCACGTGGAGCCCGCAAGGGTGTCGATCTCGGTCGGCGTGCCCGGCACCACCGTCACCGTCACCGGGAAGCCGGAGAGCACCTCGCCGTCCACCGAACAGGTCACGTCGACCTCGAACGAGTCGGCGGCGTAGTCGGCCGCATCCCCGGTAACCACCTTGTTGACCAGGACCTTCGCCGGTTCGAACGCGTTGACGACCGTGACGGTCGCGGTCTGCTGCTCGTCGCCGATCACGATCGGGCCGGTGGGACTGATGGTGACGACGCTCGCCATGCCGTCGTCCGTCTCTTCGACGGTGCACTCCGCGCCGGTGGGCAGATCGGGGATGTCCGCCGTCAGCGGTCCGGCGCCGCCGAGGACGACGGTGCTGTCGTAGACGGTGCGCGAACCCGTCTCGTCGTCCAGCACACACGTCACCGCCACCGTGAACGGCCCGGCACCGTAGGCCTCGGCGAGGTCGCCGGTCACCTGCTTCTCGATGTGCAAGGAGCCCACGATGAACCCGTTGGTCACGCCCGCGGTGTTGGTGTCGCCGGTGGCCAGTTCGATCGGCGCCGTGGCGCCGTCGGAGGTCGCCGGGTCGCCGTCGCCGGCCTTGGTTTCGATGGCGGTGGTGACCGCGCCCTTGTCGTCGGTCTCGGTGATGGTGCAGTCGGCGCCGGACGGCAGGCCCTCGAACGTGACCGTCTCGCCGGCGTCGAGTTCGGCGGTCATCGGCCGCAGTGGCCCATAGCCCTCCGCGTAGACGGGCTCGCCCAGGAAGGTGCAGCCCACCTCCACGGTGAACGGGCCGTACGGGATCGGATTGCCGTCCTGGTCGACCGCGCTGCTGTCGACCGTCTTGGTCACCGCGAGCGAGGCGAACTCGTAGACGTTGCTGAGCGTGGCGGTCTCGACATCCGTGATGTCCTGCTGCACGGTGGCGTCGGTGGACGTCGACGTCGACTGCCCGTTCTCGCCCTCGGTGAGTTCGCAGGTCGCGTGGTAGGGCAGGTCGTAGACCGCGACCGAGGTTCCCGCGGTCAGCGTCAGAGCCGCGACATCCGGTGGCAGCGGCACCGGTAT
>JBIOVW010000227.1:0-3744 GCA_044867945.1 Nakamurella sp.
AATTGTTCGGGCCGGTGCTCACCGTTCGCCGCGCGAGCGACGACCGGCAGGCGCTGACCCTGGTCAACGACAGCGACTTCGGCCTGACGGCCGCCGTCTTCACCAACAGCCTGCGCTCCACCAGCGCGGCGATCCAGACCCTGGATGTAGGCGTGCTGCACATCAACTCCGAGACCGCCGGCGCCGACCCGCACGTGCCGTTCGGCGGCGCCAAGGCCAGCGGGTTCGGGCCCAAGGAACAGGGGCGGGCGGCCCGCGAATTCTTCACCAGGACGACCACGGTCTACTTGCAGGCAGCCCCCGAGGACAAGCGATGATCCCCGCCGCCCCGACCGACGGTCCGCTGCGCGGCATGGTGGTCGCCGACTTCAGCCGGGTCCTGGCCGCCCCCTACGCGACGATGCTGTTCGCCGACCTGGGCGCCGACGTGATCAAGATCGAGCGACCCGAGGTCGGCGACGACACCCGCTCCTGGGGACCTCCGTTCGCCGATGACCAGGCGACCTACTTCCTGTCGGTCAACCGCAACAAGCGGTCGCTCGAGGCCGACATGTCCGACCCTGCCACGCGTCTCGAGCTGCTCGAACTCGTCCGCCGGGCCGATGTGCTGATCGAGAACTTCCGCCCCGGGACCATGGACAAGTACGGCCTCGGGTGGCCCGATCTGCAGAAGGTCAACCCGAGGCTGGTCTACTGCTCGGTGACCGGTTTCGGTGCCGGCAAGGGCGCGGCCCTGCCGGGCTACGACCTGCTGGTGCAGGCCGTCGGCGGACTGATGAGCGTCACCGGGCCGCGGCCCGGCGAACCGGTGAAGGCCGGCGTCGCCCTGGTCGATGTGCTCACCGGCCTGCATGCGGCCGTCGGCGTCCTGGCCGCGCTGCAAGGTCGGGAGCGGACCGGACGCGGCCAGCTTGTCGAGGTCAACCTGCTGTCCAGCCTGTTGTCCAGCCTGGTCAACCAGGCGGCCGGCTTCACCGCGGCCGGAGCGGTGCCGGGAATCCTCGGCAACCGCCACCCGTCGATCGCCCCCTACCAGGTGTTCCCGACCGCCGACCGACCGCTGGTGGTCGCCGTGGGCAACGACCGTCAGTTCGCATCCTTGTGCAAGGGGCTGGACCGGCCTGACCTGGTCACCGACCCCCGGTTCGCCACCAACCCGGACCGGGTCGCCCACGTCGACGCCCTCGCCGAGATCATCACCACCCGGATGGTGCAGCGTCCGGCCGGCGAGTGGTTCGAGGTGCTGACACCTCTCGGTGTGCCGTGCGGGCCGGTCAACGACCTGCGCGGTGCCTTCGACCTCGCCGAGAGCCTGGGTCTGCCGGCCAGGGTGGGGGTCGGCGACGGCGCGCATGAGGTCAGCCTCGTCGCCAACCCGATCGGGCTGTCCGACACGCCGCCGCAGTACCGCCGCCGCCCACCTCGGCTGGGTGAGCACACCGACGAGGTACGAGCCTGGTTGGCCAATGGATCCACCAGCACCTGAGCCAGTTGTTCCGTCCGCATTCGACCTACTGGGAGCACTTGATGACCGATTCGCCCACGGCGACCGCGCCGAACACCGCGCCGCCGGCGCTCTCCGCCTTCGCCCGGGACTACCTGGACCTGGACTGGCTGTTCACGCCTGACGAGCTGGCGCTTCGGGACCGGGTACGGACGTTCGTCGACGACCGGATCCGGCCGAACATCGCCGATTGGTACGCCGGCGCCACCTTCCCTCGCGAGCTGGTCAAGGAAATGGCGGCCCTTGGCCTGCTGGGCATGCACCTGCACGGCTACGGCTGCGCCGGCCGGTCCGCGGTCGAATACGGTTTGGCGGCATTGGAACTCGAGGCCGGCGACTCGGGCCTGCGCACCTTCGTCAGCGTGCAGGGTTCCCTGGCGATGAGCGCGATCTACAAGTTCGGGTCGGAGGAACAGAAGCAGCGGTGGCTGCCCGGGATGGCTGCCGGCGACATCATCGGATGCTTCGGATTGACCGAGCCGGGCGCGGGCAGCGACCCGTCGAGCATGTCGACCACCGCCGTCCAGGACGCCGACGGCGGCTGGGTGCTGACCGGCGCCAAGCGGTGGATCGGGCTGGCCTCGATCGCCGACGTCGCGATCATCTGGGCGAAGACCGCCGACGGCATCCGCGGGTTCATCGTGCCGACCGCCACGGAAGGCTTCACCGCGACGGTGATCGAACCCAAGCTGTCCATGCGGGCATCCATCCAGTGCGAGATCGCGCTGGAGGACGTGCGCCTGCCGGCCGACGCCGTGCTGCCCGCGGCCAGCGGTCTCAAGGGGCCGTTCTCCTGCCTGAACGAGGCCCGCTACGGAATCATGTGGGGGGCAATGGGCGCCGCCCGCGACGCCTACCAGACGGTGCTGGCCTATGCGCAGCGGCGCCGGCAGTTCGACCGGCCCATCGCCTCCTTCCAGCTCACCCAGCAGAAGCTCGTCGCGATGGTGCTGGAGATCCAGAAGGGCATCCTGGTCGCGGCGCACACCGGGCGGCTCAAGGACGCCGGCAAGCTGCGTCCTGAGCAAATCTCGTTCGGCAAGCTGAACAACGTCCGAGAGGCCATCGAGATCTGCCGGTCGGCGCGCACCATCCTCGGCGGAAACGGGATCACCCTGGACTACTCGCCGCTGCGGCATGCGGACAACCTGGAAAGCGTTCGGACCTACGAGGGCACCGACGAGGTGCACACCCTGATCATGGGACGGGCGATCACCGGTATCCCGGCGTTCGCATAGGCGCCCGACTCGGCACTCGACTCGGCACTCGACTCGGCACTCGACGTTGATCATGGCGCTCTGCCGGCGACACGCCGACGAACTCGGCGACACGCCGACTTCCGGGTGGCACCGCGCCATGATCAACTCAGCGGGAAGGCGCGGGTCAAGCCCTTCTCCGACGCGCTGCGCAGCGACGCCGTACCCACACCCGATTCGGGTACGTGCCGGTAGCCACATCTGGGGACGTCGCTCCGCGCGCGGCGGGTGGACACTGGGCAGATGACCGATACGTACGACGAGCAACCGACCGGTGTCCGGGCTGCCGAGCCCGCGGTGGCCGGCACCTTGTACGAGGTGACTGACCAACTCGCGCGGGCGACTCCCGAGCTACGGGCGAAGGCCGACGACATCGCGGCCGTGCTGGCTCCGCTGGCGGATGCGGTCGACCCCGACGTGGCTCGCATCGACGAGCCGGATCCGGCTGCGCTGCTGACCACGGCGGACGGCGAGCACCTCGCGTCGGTACTCACCGAGACCGCCGACCAGGCGAATACGCTGTCCGCGGCGCTCGCCGATGCCGCCGACGAGGCCAGCGGATTGGCGACGGTCCTCACCGACGAGCAACCCGATCGCGGGCGATGAGCATCGCCCGACCGATTAACCGACATCCGCTGGCGGCGCTGAGAGCCGCCGAGGCGGGGCGGCCATGCGGGATGGGAGCCGGGGCCCCATGATGGCCCCATCGGGTTCGGCGTGACTGTCGCTGAATCCGGTCTCTGTTGTCGTCAGTCGTCGACGTGCCCAGGAGGCCTGATGAGTGCGCATGTGTACGCCATTTCGGAGATCGTCGGCACCTCATCGGACGGCCTGGCCGGGGCCATCGAATCGGGGATATCTCGCGCAGCGCAGACATTGCGCGGGCTGGATTGGTTCGAGGTGACCGAGATTCGCGGGCAGATCGCCGACAACCGGGTTGCGCACTATCAGGTCACGCTGAAGGTCGGCTTCCGGATGGACGCC
>JBIOVW010000228.1:0-7829 GCA_044867945.1 Nakamurella sp.
TGCCGCGCTGATCTTCGCGTCATCGAACCGGACGATTCCGGCGTGAAACTGACGGTTGGATCAGCGCGGCGGCTCGGCATGCGCGGGGATCGTCGGACCCGCCGGTGGAACCCGTCGCCAGAACATAGGGCGATCGCCCGATGCACCCGCCGGGCGCCGGTGGTGGGCTCGGAAGCAGAGCGCCTGGCCACCGGCGTGCCCGCACAGGCTGCGGCGACCGGGGGCGGAGGAGCTGCCCGCGAAGGCAGGATCAGGTTCGGGGGGCCCGATGACGACTCGCCCGGAGCGGCCGAGACCCGGACCGGCCGAACCCACCCGGTGCAGGCCCGCATGATCATCCCGACCATCGACGGCGGTCTCGAGGCCCTGCTGCGCACGGGGCTGCCGCTGCCGGCGTCGGTCGGCGACGTCTCGTTCGAGTCCCCGTCGGGGACGTGGTCGGCGCAGCTCAGCCGCATCACCGTGAACCTGTTCCTGTTCGGCGTCGGCCGGTCGTCCCAGCAACCCCGGCCGCCGGCCGACCGCGAGCAGAACGGCCGCGCGCAGCGGCGCCCGCCGATCCCCATGCTGGAGATGCACTACCTGGTCTCGGCCTGGGCCGGTGTGGTCCGCGACGAGCACCAGTTGCTCGGCGACGCGCTGGCCTGCCTGCTGAAAACCACGGTGCTACCGGCCCAGCACCTGCCCGTCGCAATCCCGTCACCGGTGCAGCTGACCATCGAGCCGTACGACAACAGCCGAGTCAAGGACGTCTGGGCGACCGTGGGCGGCGCCATCAAGCCGTCGTTCGAGCTGGTGGTCACCAGCGCGGCGGATTCGCCGGCGTTCGACGACCTCGCGCCGCGGGTGGAGCGGATCAACGCGCTGGTCGCGCCGCTGCCCGAGATGCTGTCGGTGGGCGAACCGGTCGCCGGGCGGGGCTGAGCGCCAGTGCGTGTCACCGCCGGCTCCACGCTCGTCGACGTCGCGCCGGGCTCGTCCGCCGACGTCGACGTGGACGTGGTGAACACCGGGCCGGTCATCGACGGCATCACGGCACGGGTGATCGGCCTGCCGGAGCAGCAGGTGCGAACCCATCCACCGGTCCTCGCGCTCTTCCCGGAGTCGGCCGGCCGGCTCACGGTCAGCCTCGAACTGCCGTCGGCGTACCCGGCGGGCCGGCACCCGCTGACCGTGGAGATCTTCTCCCGGCAGGACGGGGTGGCGGCCGAGTACGTCGACCTGGACCTGCTGGTGCCGACCCGGCCGGACTTCCGGATGGCCGTGCGGCCCGAGGTGGTCCGGGCGCACCGCACCGGCCGGTTCGTGCTCACGCTCACCAACTCCGGCAACGTGCCGCTGACCGTCAGCCTGGCCGCGACGGATCCGGAGAAGGCGGTGACCCCGCGGGTGATGCCGGAGCGGGTGCTGCTGGACTCCGGCCACAGCAGTGAGGTGCTCCTGGAGGCGCGCGGCCCCCGGATGATCTTCGGTTCCGAGGTGGACCGTCCGCTCACGGTCACGGCCACCGCGATCCCGGCCGACGAAGGCGCCGCCCAGACCGACGCCGCGCTGCGGCGGATCGAGTCGAACGCCGAGCCGGCCACGGCCGACCCGGCCGCCCTGGTCGCGCCGGACGGCGAACTCGGCCAACCGGAATTGCCGCCGCACAGCCTGGTGCCGATCCTGCGGCAGCGGCCGTGGATCACCCGCGGCATGCTCACCGCGCTGATCCTGTTGGCGATCATCGCGGTCTGGGCGGCGATCTTCCTGTTCGGCCTGCGCCAGGTGTTCGCCACCGACCCCGCCACGAAGTCGGCGCCGCCGTCGTTCTTCGACGCGGGGATCGCCCTGCAGGCGGCCAGCGAGGGACAGGCGAAGGACGAGAACGCCCCCGCCGGGGCCCTGGCCAAGGACGGCAGCCTGTCCTCCGGCCTCGGCGGCACCATCGCCGGCACCGTCACCGCGGTCAGCGACGGCGGACCGGTCGGCCGGATCCTGGTCGAGGCGATCCGGCCCAGGGCCGACGGCAGCGTGGAGACGGCCAGCTCGGCGGCCACCCAGGCGGACGGGTCCTTCCAGGTCGCCGGCCTGTTCCCGGGCGGATACCTGCTGCGGTTCAGCGCCGACGGCTTCGACCCCGTCTACTACCCCGGCACGCCCGACCAGGCCGCCGCCACCCCGGTGACCGCCGCGTCCGCACAGGTCACGTCCGAGATCGACATCCAGGTCACCGGGCACCCGGCGTCCATCACCGGCACCGTCGACCCCGGTGAGACCCTGACGCCGGTCACCACCACCGTCACCGCCCGGCCCATCGCCGGATTGCAGGCCGGGCAGGACATCGCAACCGCAACGACCGATGGAAACAACTCCTACACACTGCCGGACCTGCCGGCGCCGGCCGAGTACCAGCTGAGCTTCGGTGCCGCCGGCTACCAGCCGACCGTCATCTCCACCCGGGTGGACGGGGGAGCGCAGCGGCTGCAGCCCGCGGTGCTGCTGACGGCCGGGCCGGGGCAGATCTCGGGGGTGGTGTCCGCGGGCGGGGCCCCGCTGGGCGGCATGACCGTCAGCACCACGGTCGGCGGGACGACGATCAGCTCCGGCACCCCGACCACCGGCGACGTCGGGCGGTTCGTGCTGGGTGACCTGCCGACCCCGGCCACCTATGTGCTCACGGTCGGCGGTCCCGGCTACGGGTCGACCACCGTGGTCGTCGACCTCGGCCCTGGTCAGCTGCGCGGCGACCTGGCGGTCACCCTGTCGTCGGGCACCGGGCAGCTCACCGGCCAACTGGTCGACGCGGCCGGCAACGGCGTCGGCGGCGCGAAGATCACCGTCGGTGGCATGGTCAATCCGCCGACGTCCAGCACGCTGACCGACGGGACCGTCGGTGCGTTCACCGTGTCCGGGCTGCCGGCCGGCGGGACGCTCACGTTGACCTTCACCAAGGCCGGATTCGCCGACACCACGGTGCCGGTCCAGCTGGGTGCGGGCAATGAGCCGGTGACCGTCACGATGAGTGATTCCCTGGGCCGGATCTCGGGGACCGTCCGCGACCCGTCCGGTGCGCCGATCTCCGGGGCGACGGTGACCGCGACCGACGGCCAGCGAACCTGGCCGGTGACCTCGTCGTCGGCGTCCGGTGGATCCGCGGCCGGCAGCTACGTCATCGCCCAACTGCCGATCGGCGAATTCACGCTCACCGCGAAGGGTCCGACGACCCTGGCCCGCACCACGTTGGTCACCGTCACCGCCGGTGGCCAGGCCACCGCCGACTTCGTGCTGCCCGACGATCCGGCCGTCGTGCCGGGGGCGGGTGGCTGAGATGCGGGTCTTCGTCACCCCCGACCGGATCGAGCTCGGCCCCAGCGTGCCGGGCGGGGCGATCGGCGCCCCCGCCGACGCGGCGAACACCGTCGAGGTGCTGATCACCGTGCACAACACGGGCACCCTGATCGGCGGCTTTCAGCTGCGGATGCTCGGCGCCGACCCGTCCTGGGTCACCCTGCAGGCGGACAACCTGTCGCTGTTCCCGGACGAGTCGCAGACGGTCGCCGCCACCGTCACGGTGCCCGCCGGGGTGGCGGCCGGCGAGCGCCGGATGGCCGTCCAGGTCCGCGAACTCACCCCGCCGCATGCGATCTCGATCAACGAGCTAGAGCTGCTGGTGCCGGCGGCCGAGGAGTTGGCCGTCGAGTTGACGCCGATGACGGTCGTCGCCGGCGGGCACGGCATGTTCGGTGTCCTGCTGCAGAACACCGGCAACACCACCATCACCACCGAGCTCGCCGGCAAGGACGCCGAGGACGTGATGTGGTTCGAGTTCGAGCCCGCCGTCGTCACCCTCGCCCCCGGCGACCAGGCGATCTCCGACCTGCGGGCGGCGGGTCCGCGCCGCTGGTTCGGCCAGCCGGTGGTGCGGCCGTTCGGGGTGCTGCTGGTGCCGCCGGGGTCCCAGCCACCGTCGGGACGTCGCAGCCGGGGGTGGTTGCCCAGTGGGCTGGCCGGCACGAAGGTCCAGCTGCCCAAGGCGCCTCCGCTGCCGCAGGCGCCGAAAGTGCCGGCCGGCGGCGGGATCCCGAAGATGCCGGCAGGGCCGAGGATCCCCGGGGTCAAGGCCCCGACGATCGCCGCGCCGGCGGTCAGGGTCCCGCAGCTGACCGCCCCGAAGCTGCCCTCCGACTTGACCATTCCGGGTGGCCCCGCGCCGGAGCCGGTCGCCGAACCCGAGGCCGGGCAGACCCCCGAACCCCCACCGGAACCGGTCGCGACCGGCACGCTGCTGCAGAAGCCGCGCCTGTCCCGGGGTTTGCTCTCGCTGCTGTCCCTGCTCGTGGCCGCCACCGTGTTCGCCACCGTCATCACCATCGCGCTGTCCGCGCTGGTCGGGCAGTCGGCGGCGGATCGGGACCTGGCCATCCAGGTCGCCGCGGCCCGGAATTCGGGTACCCCGTCCGGCAACTCCACCCTGGGCGGGTCGGTGCTGCTGCTGACCAGCGGTCAACCCATCGCCGGAGTGTCCGTCGAGCTGTTCACCGCGCAGGATGTCACCACGCCGATCTCCAACACGGCGACCGGGGACGACGGCACCTGGACGATCGCCAACCTGCCCGCCGGCAGCTACAAGTTCCGGGTCCGCGGGGCCGGGTTCTCCGAACTCTGGTACGAGAACGCGCTCACCGCGGCGGACGCGACCGTCATCACCGTGCAGGTGGGGCAGCAGGTCACCGATCTGACGGTGAACCTCGGCGGACTGCCGGCGACGGTGTCCGGGCAGGTCGCCGGGGACGACGTGGCGGGCGCCGTGCTGATCGTGCAGGTGCCGGTGGAGAACCTGCCCAGCGATCCCAGCGTGGCCGCCGCGACCGCGGCCGAGGCGCCTCCGGTCGGCGCCCCGGCGGGTGCCGTGCTCACGACCGTGCCGATCGGTTCCGACGGCACGTTCGACCTGTCCGACGTGCCGTCCCCGGCCGTGTACGACCTGGTGCTGAGCAAACCCGGGTTCGCCACGGACACCCAGCGCATCGACCTGACCGGCGGTGAGGTGCGCGGCGACATCCAGCTGCGCCTGCGCACCGGCGACGGCCTGATCAGCGGCACGGTGACCGGCCCGGACGGCCCGCTGGGCGGCGCCGTCATCACCGCGACCAGCGGCACCAACACGGTGCAGACGGTCTCGCTCACCGAGGGCGACGTCGGCACCTTCACCATCCGCGGACTGGTCACACCAGCGACCTACACCGTTACGGTCACCTCGCCCGGCTTCACCACCCAGACCACCTCGGTCGCGCTGGCCGACGAGCAGAAGCTCACCGGAGTGCAGTTGACGCTGGCCCGGTCGGCGGGTTCGTTGTCCGGCTCGGTGACCACACTGCCGGACAACGCGCCGGCCGCCGGGGTGACCGTATCGGTCACCGGCGGCGCCACCGACGTCCAGACGATCACCCAATCCGCCGGCACCCCAGGGGCCTGGACCATTGCCGGACTGCCCATCCCCGGCGCGTACACCCTGACGTTCAGCCGGGACGATCTGGAGCCGCAGACCGTCGCGGTGAACCTGGATGCCGCCGGCAACGCCACCAGCGGGTCGTCCGGGACCGCGAGCGGCATCAGCGTGGCGATGACCTCGGCGTTCGCCGAGGTGTCGGGGGTGGTGAGTCAGCGGGCGGCGAACGGCAGCACCGCGCCCGCCGGCGAGGCCACCGTCACCCTGACCTCGGGGGCGGACACCTACACCGTGACGAGCGCGTCGGAGCCGGCATCGGCGACGGGCTCGTACCGGGTCGGCGGCGTCGTGCCGGGCACCTACACCCTGTCGGTGAGCAGCCGCGGCACCAGCCCCACCAGCATCATCGTCACGGTCGCGGCCGGTCAGACGCTCGTGCAGAACCCCCTGCTGATCCCGCCCGCGTCCATCACCGGCCTGGTCCGGGACGCGCAGGGCACCACCCAGCCGGGGCTCGAGGTCGACCTGTTCAAGGCCTCCGAGTATCCGGCGCAGGTCAGCCAGCGGGCCACCACCGACGCCTCCGGCCGGTACACGTTCGCCGAGGTCGACGCGCCGCAGGCGTACGTGCTGGAGGTGCGCAGCTCGTCGCAGGGGGCGATCGGCTCGGCCACCATCGTGCTGGCGGCCAGTCAGGCCGCCGACCTGCCGATCACCGTCGGCACCGACCCGGCGGTCGGCGCCGCCCCCACGTCCCCGGCCGATGGCGGCACCGGGACCGGGACTGACAACGGCACCGACGACTCGGGCACCGGCGACGGCACCGGCGACGATGCGGGCACCGATGACGACGCGGGCACCGGCGACGACGCGGGCACCGGCGACGAGCCGGGCGGGGCCCCGTGATCGCGCCGATCGGCGGCGAGGCCGGCCCGGAGATCACCGCCCCGCCGGTGATCTCGTGCAGCGCCGGCGTGCCCACCACGCTCGAGGTCCAGGTGTGGCACCGGGGGTCGCGACCCGCCGGCATCACCGTCGCGGTCCGCGGGCTGGACGCCGACTGGACGCCCGAGCCGGTCGCGGTCGGCACCCTCGCCCCGGGGGCGGGCGTCACCGTGCCACTGGAGCTGCGGACCGGACCCAGCGCGCTCGGGGCCCGTTACCCGTTCGTGGTGGTCGCGGTGGCCACAGACCCGCTGGGCGGGGGCGAGCCGGTGATGACCAGCGTCGAGTGCACCCTGGTGCTCGGCGGCCGGGAGCCCACCGTGCTCGACCTGGACCCGCCGCAGGCCAGCGCGGTGTTCGGCCGGCGGGTCCGGCTCACCGTCACCAACCCGTCGCTGACGGACCGGGACCTGACGATCGAGCCGACGGTCCCGTCCGGCCTGTCCGCCGAGTTCGGCTCCGGGAGCGTCGCGGTGCCGGCCGGCCGGACGGTCACCGTCCGCGGCAAGGTCCGGGTGCGCCGGCCACGGGTCTTCGGCACCGTGCAGACGCACAGCTACGCCGTCGCCGCCCGCGGTCAGGGCGCGCCGGTGGTCGTCTCCGGCACGGTGAAGGCGCGGCCGGTGTTCCGCGGCGCGCTGGTTCGGGCGCTGGTGCTGCTGGCCGTGGTGGCGTTGTGGGCGGGTCTGGCGGTGGTGGCGATCCCACGGGTCTCGTCGTACTTCACCACCGAGCAGAGCCAGGCGGGTGGGCCCGAGCCGACCGCTCCGGGTGCGGCGCCGACCGACCAGCCCGGAGCGGATGGGCAGCCCGGCGACGGCTCGGCCGGCGGTGCCGGGGATGGCAGCGGGGATGCCGGCGGTGCCGGGACCGACGGTGGCGGCACCGGCGAGGGTGATACGGGCGGCGGCGACACGGACGGCGGCGACACGGACGGAACCGGCGGCACCGACGAACCGGCCGGACCCGACGGCGCCCCGGCCCCGGGTGGCGAGACCGGCGATACCGACGGCGGCGAAACCGGCGAAACCGGTGGCGAGGAGCCGGATTCCGATACCGCGGCGGACGACGAGGTCAGCCTGCGCGGCCTGGTCACCGGTCCCGACCCGGGCGGTGTCACCGTCGTCCTCGGCCCGACCAGCATCAACGAGGCGGCCGAGCAGGACGCCGAACCCGCGCCGGGCACCGACGAGCAAACCGCCTCCGGCCTGCGGGCGGCCAGGGACGTCATCGGCAAGGTGCCGTCGACCGCGGTGCGGGTGACGACCTTCGAGGACCCGCCGACGGTCACGACGACCACCAACGACGACGGCACGTTCGCCATCGGTGGCGTCCGCTCCGTCGGCTTCTACCTGCTCACCTTTGCCCGACCCGGGTACCAGACCCAGCGGTTCATCGTGAACGGCGCCAACCTGATCGGCGCGGATCCGATGAAGATCGGTCTGGTCGCCGG
>JBIOVW010000229.1:0-2113 GCA_044867945.1 Nakamurella sp.
AGGCCGGGATCGGCTGAGAGAGTCCGAGCTGCTCCGACGTCCGCCGGAGCAGGAACCGTCCGGCGCCGTGCATGGAACGGGTGGTGCATCGGAGGGTCGGACTCCATCTCGTTGACCCACCGGAAACTGACTGTTACAGCACCTTGCCCGGATTGAACAGGTGCAGCGGGTCGAGGGCGTCCTTGATCGCCTGCTGCAGCACCAGCGAACCCGGATCGAGCTCGCGGCGCAGGCCGCCCATCTTGAGCAGACCGACCCCGTGCTCCGCGGTGACCGTGCCACCGAAACCGATGGCCGCGTCCAGCATCTGCTCGAACGCCTGCTGCGCCCGGCGGCGGGCGTCGTCGTCGCCAGGCTCGGAGATCATCAGCGGGTGCAGGTTGCCGTCGCCGGCGTGTGCGACGGTGGCGATGCTCACCCGGTGCTCGGCGGCGATCCGTTCGATCACGGCGAGCATGTCCGGCACCTTGGACCGCGGGACGCAGATGTCCTCGGTGAGCACCGGTCCGAGCCGTTCCAGGGCCGGATAGGCCAGCCGCCGCGCCTCGAACAGTGCCTCCGCCTCGATGTCGTCGGTCGACTGCGCGGCCCACAGCGCGTCCGTGCGCTCGAATGCCTCGGTAAGGGCGCGGGTCTCGGCCTCGCCTGCTTCGCCCGGGGTGTCCACGCGGGCGAGCAGCAACGCCGCGGCGTCCGCCTCTATGCCCAGGTGCTTCCACTCCTCGACAGCGGTCAGGCTGGTCCGATCCATGAGCTCCAGCGCCGACGGGGTCAGGCCCAGCCGGGTCGCCAGGGCCACCGCGCGGCCGGCGTCGACCAGGCAGGAGAAGGCGCCGACGACGGTGCGCGGGACGCCGGTCAATGCCGGCCGCAGCCGCAGGGTGATCTCGCTGATCACTCCCAGCGTGCCCTCGGAACCGACCATCAGGCCGGCGATGTCGTACCCGGCAACGCCTTTCGAGGTGCGGCGGCCGAGCCGTACGGCAGTGCCGTAGCCGGCCGGGCCACCGACCACCGCGCGCAGGCCCAGCACATAGTCGCGGGTGACGCCGTACTTGAGGCAGCACAGGCCGCCGGCGTTGGTGGCGGTGTTGCCGCCGATGGTCGACCAGGGCGCGCTGGCCGGGTCGGGTGGGTACCACAGGCCCTGCTCCGCGACGGCGGCCTTCAGGTCGTCGTTGACGACGCCGGGCTGGACGACGCAGGTGAGGTTGCCGGGGTCGATCTCCAGCACGGCGTTCATCCTGGACAGGTCCAGCAGCAGGCAGCCGTTCACGGCGTTGGCCCCGCCGGACAGGCCGGTACCGGCCCCGCGGGTCACGATCGGCGTGGCCAGTTCGGCGGCGATCCGGACGACCGTGCGGATCTCCCCCTCGCTTCGGGCGCGCGCCGCGACGACGGCCGCGCCGACCGGTGCCCATTCCGCCTGGTCCGACGAGAGCCCTTTCAGCACATCGGGATCGGTGACGAGCCGATCGGCCGGCAGCTCGCGGCCGAGCGCCTCGAGCAGGGTCGCGCTGTCCGCGGTCACCTCGGCCCGCCAGTGATCCCGGCCGCAGGCGCTGTCAACGTCATGCCGGGATGCTACGGCTCCGCAGTTTGCTCGCTGATGCTCGCGTCATGGCTGGTGTTCAAAGCCACAACCCGGAAACCGAACGTTCGCTCTTGACGGGGCCGGATCGAGGGTCCATGCTCAACAAAACGAACGATCCTTCTGGGAAAGGAGCAGTCAACATGACCGTCCACGAGGTACCGAGTCACGGAACCGGCCACGAGTCGCCGGGCTCCGAACCCATCTCGGCTGCCGGGCAGGGTGTGCCATCGGCTGGACCGGATGCCACCACCGGCGTGCGCGGCGAGCTGCGAACGGCGGCCGGGATGGTGCTCGCGCTGACGGCGGTGCTGTCCGCCGTCCTCGCGTTGTTCGTCGGACTGGCCGTCAACTCCGGTCCCAACGGGGTCCGATTGGCGGTCGCCGGCCCACCCGCGGCCGTCCAGCAGATCAGCGCGGGCATCGCGGAGCGGGCGGGGGACGATGCCTTCGAGGTCACCGTCGTCGCGGACGAGGCCGCGGCGCGCGCCGCGATCGAGCAACGTGAGGTTGACGGCGCCA
>JBIOVW010000230.1:0-13993 GCA_044867945.1 Nakamurella sp.
GTCATCCCCGCGGCGGCGGCCGACCAGACCCAGCGCACCGAGTGCACGCCCACCGACCCGGACACCCCGGCCGCCCTGGCCGGCCTGCTGCCAGGCGACACCATCACCGCCTTCAACGGCACCCCGATCACCGACTGGGCCCAGTTGACCGGCCTGATCAGGGCATCGGCCGGACAGACGGTGCAGATCGAGTACGAGCGGGACGGTCAGCAATACATCAAGGCCGTCGCCATCGTGCAGACCCAACGCCCGGTGGTCAACGACCAGGGCGAGCAGGTCGGCGTGGAACCGGCCGGCTTCCTCGGCATCTCCACCACCGCGCCCTATCAACCGCAGTCGATCGGCGCGGCCGTCACCCGAACCGGCCAGTTCATCGGCGCCGCCGCAGGGGCCGTGGTGGCCATCCCGGCCCGCATCCCCGCCCTCTGGAGCGCGATCTTCGACGGCCAGGAGCGGGACCTCAACTCCCCGGTCGGCATCGTCGGCGCCGGTCGGATCGGCGGCGAGATCCTGGAGTCGGACAACACCACCACCCAGGACAAGTTCGTGCTGTTCCTGAACCTGGTGGCCGGCTTCAACATGAGCCTGTTCCTGCTCAACATGCTGCCGCTGCTGCCGCTGGACGGCGGGCACATCCTGGGCGCGGTGATCGAATGGGTCCGCCGCGGCTGGGCCAAGCTGCGCGGCAAGGCCGACCCCGGACCGTTCGACGTGGCCAAACTGATGCCGGTCGCCTATGTCGTCGCGTTGCTGTTCATCGGGCTGACCGCGCTCACCCTGGTCGCCGACCTGGTCAACCCCGTCAAGCTGTTCGGCTGATTGGAACTCGTCATGACCACCACCGCCGTGGGCCTCGGCCTGCCCAGCATGCCGGCCGACCGGGCCGTCCCCGTGCTGGCCCCGCGCCGCAGGACCCGCCAGTTGAACGTCGGCGGCGTCGGCGTCGGCAGCGACCACCCCGTCTCCGTGCAGTCCATGACGACCACCGTGACCGCCGACATCAACGCCACGTTGCAGCAGATCGCCGAGCTGACCGCGTCCGGCTGTCAGATCGTGCGGGTCGCCGTGCCCAGCAACGACGACGCCGCGGCGCTTCCGATCATCGCTCGCAAGTCGCAGATCCCGGTGATCGCCGACATCCACTTCCAGCCCCGGTACGTGTTCGCCGCGATCGACGCCGGCTGCGCCGCGGTGCGGGTGAACCCGGGCAACATCAAGGCGTTCGACGACAAGGTGGGCGAGATCGCGCGGGCGGCCACCGAAGCCGGCACGCCGATCCGGATCGGCGTCAACGCCGGTTCGCTGGACAAGCGACTGCTGGCCAAGTACGGCAAGGCCACCCCGGAGGCGCTGGTCGAGTCCGCGCTGTGGGAGTGCTCGTTGTTCGAAGAACACGATTTCCGCGACATCAAGATCTCCGTCAAGCACAACGACCCGGTCATCATGGTCCGCGCCTATGAACTGCTCGCCCAGCAGTGCGACTACCCGCTGCACCTGGGCGTCACCGAGGCCGGCCCGGCGTTCCAGGGCACCATCAAGTCGGCGGTGGCGTTCGGCGCGTTGCTGTCCCAGGGCATCGGCGACACCATCAGGGTCTCGCTGTCCGCGCCGCCGGCCGAGGAGGTCAAGGTCGGCCTGCAGATCCTGGAATCGCTGAACCTGCGCGAACGCGGCCTGGAGATCGTGTCCTGCCCGTCCTGCGGCCGCGCCCAGGTGGATGTCTACAAGCTGGCCGACGAGGTGACGGCCGGCCTGGAGGGCATGGACGTGCCGTTGCGAGTGGCCGTGATGGGTTGCGTGGTGAACGGCCCGGGGGAGGCGCGGGAGGCAGACCTGGGGGTGGCGTCCGGCAACGGCAAGGGGCAGATCTTCGTCAAGGGCGAGGTCGTCAAGACGGTGCCGGAGTCCCAGATCGTCCAGACGCTGATCGAGGAAGCCATGCGGATCGCCGACGACCTGCGGGCCGCCGGGGTGCCCTCGGGCGAGCCGACGGTGGTCAACGTCTGACCCGAGCCGCTCGTTCGGAATGGGGCGGGGCCGTGGCATCCTTGCCTGAACGCACTTCCTCGACCGACCCGCGCCGGATCAGCGAAGGCCACGCATGCTCACCGCGAGTTTCTCCAGGGTGCTCGGCTCCGGGCACACTGCGCAGGTGTCCCGGGTGCTGACCGCCGACCCGGTGTCCTCGTGTATGGTCGCCGCCCGGTTCGAGCAGGTCGGCATGAACGAGGCCGCCATGGGCGGGCAGTTCTGGGGCATCGCCGGCGGCCGGGACGGGTTGCTGTTCGCCGGGGCGTCGATGGTGCCGCTGGCAGGCGACGCGTCGGCGATGCGGACGTTTGCGCACACCGCGGCCCGTCGGGGACGCAAGTGCGCCACCATCCTGGGCCCGGCGGACCGGGTGCTGCCGTTCTGGCAGCGATTGGAGCCCCGCTGGGGTCCCGCCCGGGAACTGCGCCCCGCCCAACCGTTGTTGGCGTGCCCGGGCGATCCGTTCGGGCCGTCCGACCCGCACGTGCGGCTGGTGCGGCCGCACGAGGTGGACAACTACTACCCGGCGGCGGTGGCGATGTTCACCGAGGAGGTCGGGGTGGACCCCCGGCAGGGCGACAACGGCCGCAGCTACCACGCCCGGATCCGCGAACTGATCGGCGCCGGTCGGGCCTACGCCAGGTTCGACGGCGACACGGTTATGTTCAAGGCCGAGATCGGGTCGCTGTCCCGATCGGTTGCGCTGATCCAGGGGGTCTGGGTGCATCCGCACCTGCGCGGCCGTGGGCTGGCCGCCCCGGCGATGGCCACGGTCGTCCGGTCCATCCAGGCCGACCTGCACCGGATGCCGAGCCTGTACGTCAACGACTACAACATCCCGGCCCGCCGTGCCTACCAGCGGATCGGGTTCCGGCAGGTGGGGACCTTCGCCTCGGTGTTGTTCTGAGCGACGTCGTTTCGAGCGGCGGGGTCAGCCGACGACCCGGTGCTCGACGTCGCCGCCGCGGGCGATCAGCACATCACTGACCATCGACGGCGGGAACAGCCCGTGCTCGACCAGGCCGGGCGCGGCGCTGAGCCGGGCGGCCAGGACGGCCGGGTCCGACAGGTCGCCGTGGTAGTCGCCGATCACCCCGCCGTCCGGGCTGCGCGGGACGTCCCGCAGCACCACATGGGCCAGCTCCCGCAGGGTGGCCGGCAGCCCGTAGGCCAGCAGCTCCACCGGCACCGACCCGTGCAGCGCGGCCACCGGCTTGCTGGAATCGGCGATCACCACAAAACGGTCGGCGGCGTTCGCGACGACCTTCTCCCGGGTGTGCGCGGCGCCGCCGCCCTTGATCAGCCAACCGTCGGGCGCGATCTGATCGGCGCCGTCGATGGCGATGTCGAATCGGTCGACCTCGCCGAAGTCCCGCACCTTCAGCCCCAGCGCGGACGCGACCTCGGCCGTCCGCGGTGATGTCGCCACGCACCGGATGTCCAGGTGGCGGTCGGCCAGGGTCGGCAGCAGGTACGCCACGGTCGACCCGGTGCCCAGCCCCACCGTCATGCCGTTCTCGACGAAGTCGACGGAGGCCTGCGCGGCGACCCGTTTCTCGTCCTCGCTCGCCATCGGTGGCCGCCCTTCGCTCGATCCGGTGCCCGCGCGGCCCATGGACCGCGCACCGGACACTGTAGAGCGGGCCCGATGTTCTAGCCGCGGGCCATCTCGTCGATGCACACCGTGACGGCCAGGATGAAGGGTTGGTTCTCGTCGGCGTCGATCTCGACCCCGTAGGTGTCGCGCACCCGGAACCACTTCTTGGAGATCGTCGCGACGGTCTTGCCATCACGCTCGACCTCGTACTCGTGGTCGACGAAATTGCCGTGGGCGTGCAGCTTCTCCCCGTTGTCGGGGTCGATGACGAAGCGGTCCCGGATGCCGATCAGCGCCTTGTGCACGGTGGCCTCGGTACCGCCCCACTCGATCCTCATCTTGTCCCGCACGGACAGCTTGCGTTCCTGGATCTTTGCCAGTTCACCGCCCGCGTTGTCCTCCAGGACGAAGGTGTCGCGGAAGCGGATCGCCTTGCCGTTGACCTTGTAGACCTTGTCGCCCTGCTCGTTGGAGATCCAGAAGTCGTCGCCGATGGCGAGCAGCTTCTCGCGCATCTGGTACCGGCGGGGCGGCGGGCCGTCGTGACGGTGGCGGAAGAGTCCCATGGCCCGATCGTCCGCCGCGTCGGCGCGCTGCGCGCCGCCCGGGAGGGGTGAGATTCGCACGGGGGAGGCGGGCGAGGATCTTCGCTTCGTTGGCGCCTGGTGCCCCGTTCGGCCGTCACGCGAAGCCCCACCGACCCCGTAAGGTGATCCGACGCGCTCGGGGGAGCGCGGGCCGCACCGGGTCGAGGCGATCCCGGCGGGTCGAGGATGGGGGAGGCATCGTTTGCCTGCGTTGATCACCGGACGGGCCGCGCACCGTGGGTATCGGCACGAGGCGGTCTACTACCAGCGGGAGCGGGAGTTCCTGGACCTGGTCGTCCCCTTCGTCCTTGACGGCGTGCGGGCCGGTCAACCGGTGATGGTGGCGGTCATCGGGTCGCGGCTCGCGACCCTGCGGGCCGAACTCGGGCCGGCCGCCGATGCCGTCGAATTTGTTGACATGACGTTTCTCGGTCGCAACCCCGCCCGGATCATCCCGGCCTGGCGGGCCTTCCTGGCGCGACATGCCACGGACGGGCCGATTCGCGGCGTGGGTGAACCGATCTGGGCCGGTCGGCGCGCCGCCGAGATCGAGGAGTGCCAGCTGCACGAGGCGCTGCTGAACCTTGCGATCGCCCCGGGCACGCCGTTCTGGCTGCTCTGCCCGTACGACCGGGCCGCCCTTGACCCCGCCGTGATCGAAGAGGCCGGACGCAGCCATCCGGTGATCGTCGAGCCACGCGTCTACCGGGGCAGCACGACCTACGGCGGCGCCTACCACGCCGCAGCGCTGTTCGGCCAGGCGCTGTCGCCCCCGGGGGGGCCGATCCGTCACCTGATGACGGATCCGAGTTCGGGGCACCATGTGGCGGACTGGGTGCGCCGCTGGTCCGAGGCCTCGGGTGTGCCGCGGCGCCGCGCCGCCGGGGTGGCGGCCGCCGTCCGTTCGGTCGCCCAGGTCACCGACACGTCCGCGGGTCGCGGCCAGATGCTCCAGCTCTGGCAGCAGGGCAGCGACCTGGTCTGTCAGTTGCACGACTGCACCCCGGTCAGCGATCCGATGATCGGCATCCGCCCGCCCGACCAGGACAATCTGCGGGGCCGGGCGCTGCTGGCCGCCCATGCGGTCTGCGACCTGGTGCAGGTGCGGTCGAATGAGTCGGGCACCACGGTGCGGATGCACACCTGGCTGTGAGTCGCCCGGTGTGGGCGACGAGCCGGATGTCGTGACGTCGCGTCACGCCGGCGTCTGTGTCGATGGTTCGCTCGGCAAGCCTCGCTCACACGCGGCCGCCTTTCCGGAACGCCTCGCAGGCTCGGCAAGCCTCGCTCACCCGCCCCCCGGGGGATACTGGGGCGCATGCTGGGGCGGGGAACGACGGGGCGACGATACCGGGCCACCCGTTCGCTGCCGGGAGTCGCGCTGGCAATGGCGCTGGCGCTGCTCGCTAGCTGCTCGGCCGACCCCGGTCAGGGCGATCCCGGGCCCGGTGACCGTGTCTCCGCCTTCATCACGGCCTGGCAGGGCATGGACTTCGACGCCGCAGCCGACTACACCACAGCGCCGGCGGCGGCCGCCGTCATGCTCGACGAGGTCACCGGCGACCTGCGTCCCGATCAACTGACCATCACCGCGGGCGACCTGACCCGCACCGGTCCGACGCAAGCGAGCACCACCGTCACCTTCACCTGGCAGTTGCCGGATGCCGGCAGCTGGTCGTATCCGGCGACGTGGACCTGGAAGAAGGACCGGGACTGGGAGCTGGACTGGTCGCCCTCGGTCATCCATCCCAAGCTGGGTGAGCGGCAGACCCTGGCCGCCCGCACCACACCGGCCGAACCGGGCGTGCTGGTCGACCGGAACAACAACCAGATCGTCCAGCCGGTCACCGTGTACTCGATCGTGCTGCTGCCCGCCATGACCCCCGACGTGGCCGCGGCCGCAGCGGCGCTGGCGTCGGTGCTGTCCCCGATCGACCCGACCGTGACGCCGGACAGCATTTCGGCCGGCGTCGCGCAGTCCCAGGCGGAGGCGGCCGCCGCGACGCAGGCCCCGACCACCGGGTCGGACGGGACGGCCGACGGGACGCCGCCGGACGACCCGGACAGCGTCGGTTACACCGTGACCAACCTGCGGGAGGCCGACTTCCGGAAGATCAAGCCGCAGCTGGACGCCATCGCGGGTCTGAGCTTCCCGTCCCAGGTCCGCAATCTGCCGCCGACCCGGGACTTCGCCAAGGCGATCCTGGCCCAGGTCGACCCGGTCGCCGCACCCCTGATGCGGGGCACCGACGGCTGGTCGGTGGTCATCGTGGACAGCACCGGCGGCGTGCTGGAGACCCTGGACGACCACCCGGCCGTCGCGGGACAGCGGGTGACCCTCACCCTCGATTCCGGCCTGCAGCAGGCGGCCGAGGCGGCCATCGCCGACCAGGACAAGCCGGCGGTGCTGCTGATGATGCAGCCGTCCACCGGGGAGCTGCTGGCCGTCGCGCAGAACGCCGCGGCCAACGCGCAGGGCACCCCGGCGCTGACCGGGCAGTACCCGCCGGGCTCCACCTTCAAGATCGTCACCGCGACCGCCGCGATGGAGCGCGGCCTGTCCGCGCCCACGCAGCCCATCGACTGCCCCGGCGTCTTCACCGTGCAGGGCCGGGCGATCACCAACGCGCACGACCTTGCCCTGGGCACCGTCGACCTCACCGAGGCGTTCGCCCAGTCCTGCAACACCACCTTCGCCGGCCTGTCCACCCAGATGCCGGCCGACGCGCTTCCGCTGACGGCGGCCGGTTACGGCATCGGGCTGGACTTCGTGATGCAGGGTGCCGTCACGCTGACCGGCAAGGTACCCGACGCCGACTCGGTGATCCAGCGCGCGGAGAACGGATTCGGCCAGGGCCAGGTGCTCGTCACCCCGTTCGGCGAGCTGCTCATGGTGGCGACCGCCGCGCGCGGCAGCATGCCGATGCCGGTGCTCATCCGGGGCACCACCACGACTGTCGACAGGCAACCACCCGAGATCCCGGCGGCCGCCAACCAGGGCATGAAGACGCTGATGGCGGCGGTGGTCGCCAGCGGCACCGGAGCCGGACTGACCGGCTACGGCGACACCCACGCCAAGACCGGCACCGCCGAGTTCCAGGCAGAGGACGGCAGCATCCACGCCCACGCCTGGACCGTCGGGTTCCGCGGCGACATGGCCTTCGCGGCAATGATCATCGGCGGCGAGGACTCGGCCAAGACCAACCAGATCGCGGCCGAGCTGCTTGCCACCGTGCCCGCCTGAACCACGCTCGGATCGGCCCCTGCGCCGGCGGGCCGTAATCTCGTGGGCATGCTGCGCACCGCCCTCAAGCCAGGTGATCCGACCGCCATTCGTTCGGTGCCCGCCTCGATCGCCCGGCCCGAGTACGTCGGCCGGGACAAGCCCGCCATCAGCACCGACCCGTGGGTGCAGCCGTCGGAGATCATCGAGAAAATGCGGATCGCCGGACGGCTGGCGGCCCGGGCGATGGCCGAGGGCGCGAAGCTGGTACAGCCGGGGGGGACCACCGACGCGGTCGACGCGGCCGTGCACGAGTACCTGTGCGACCACGGCGCGTATCCGTCGACCTTGGGCTACAAGCACTTTCCCAAGTCCTGCTGTACCTCGCTGAACGAGGTGATCTGTCACGGCATCCCGGACACGACCGTGATCGAGGACGGTGACATCGTCAACATCGACGTGACCGCCTACATCGACGGGGTGCACGGCGACACCAATGCCACATACCTGGCCGGTGACGTCGCCGAGGAGAACCGGCTGCTGGTGCAGCGCACGGAGGAGACATTGCGTCGGGCGATCAAGGCGGTCGCGCCGGGCCGGCAGCTGAACGTCATCGGGCGGGTCATCGAGTCCTACGCCAAGCGGTTCGGCTACGGAGTGGTCCGCGACTACACCGGGCACGGCATCGGCCGCACCTTCCACTCCGGGCTGGTCGTCCTGCACTACGACGAGCCGAGTGTGACCACGGTGCTGGAGAAGGGGATGACGTTCACCATCGAACCGATGATCACCCTGGGCGGCATCGACTGGGACCTGTGGGACGACGGGTGGACGGTCACCACCAAGGACAAGTCGTGGACCGCGCAGTTCGAGCACACCCTGGTGGTCACTGACACCGGCGCGGAGATCCTCACCCTGCCCTGACGGCGACGCCGAGCGACCCGGACTGACCAACGCGGCACTGACCCGGGCAAATCGGGCGTGGTTTCGCCGCGTTGATCATGGTGCGGCCGGTGGGCCGCTTCGCGCCACACATTCGCGCGTCGCGCCGTCAATTCGGGGCGCGACGTGCGTAAAGGTGGCGCGAAGCCGCTTCGCGTCACAATTGTGCAGCCTGGCACAGCGCCCGGCGGGCCGCGGTTAGGATTCGCCGGTGACGCCCCCGCCCGCCAGCGCGCCGCCCGCCGGAGGCACCGGGCCGACGCTGGATGTGCGGTTGCTCGGGCCGCTGGAATTGCGGGTCGATGGAACGCCGCTGCCGCTGCCCCGCGGCAAGCCGCGGGCGTTGCTCGGCGCGCTGCTGGTCAGCCGGAACCGGGTGGTGGCCGTCGACTCGCTCGCCGACGCGATGTGGGACGGGAACGTGCCGGACAACTTCCTGGCCACCATGCAGGTGCACGTCTCCACCTTGCGGCGCGCCCTGCGGCCGCTGTCCGACCCCGGCCAGCTGACCGTCAGCACCCAGTCGCCCGGATACCGGATCGTCGTCGACGACGCCCTGGTCGATCTCGGGCGGTTCGGCCGCTGGGTGCGGGCCGGCGCCGACCTGCTCGCAGCCCACCGGTACGCCGAGGCCGCCGACCGGCTCAGGGCCGCGCTGGCCGAATGGACCGGCCCCGCGCTGGCCGACCTGCGCGGGTTCCGGTTCGCCGACGACTTCGCCGCCGCCGTCGAGGAGGAGCGGCTGGGTGCGCTACAGGCGCGGTTCGACGCCGACCTGGGCTCCGGCATGGAGTCCGCGGTGGTCGGTGAGCTCGTCACGCTCACCGCCCAGTACCCGCTGCGCGAACCGTTCTGGATCCAGCTGATCACCGCCCTGTACCGGTCCGGCCGGCAGGCCGATGCGTTGGATGCGGCGCGGCGCATCCGCGAGCTGCTCGGGGAGGAGCTGGGCATCGACCCGAGCCCGGCGCTGCGCGACCTGGAAGGCAAGGTGCTGCGGCAGGAGTCGCTGGCGCCGACCCCGCCGGCGACCGCACCGTCCATGCAGCGCACGGTCGCCGAGACCGCGATCGTGCTGTCAAAGGCGCGGGTACTGCTGCCGTCCGGGGAGTCCCTACCCGTGCCCAGCCGGGGGCTGCGGGTCGGGCGGATGGAGGACAACGACCTGGTGGTGGCCGGTGAGAAGGTCAGCCGCTATCACGCGGTCGTCGCCGAGACGGCCAACGGCTTCACCGTCACCGACCTGCGCTCCACCAACGGCACCCACGTCAACGACGAGCGGGTGGTGGACAGTCACCTGCTGCGCGACGGCGACCGGATCCGGATCGGCGGCACCGAGCTGGTCTTCCAGCTCGATTCCTGAACGCCCACGGCGGCCATGAGCCGAGCTTCAGTGGTGCAGCCGATCCTTGTTCAGCAGCGCACCTGGGCGAGATGAACGCCAAGGAATTGGGCAAGAACAAGGCCTTCAGGGACACCACCATGGTCGGGTCGTCGTGGCCGCCCGGTGCAGCGGCCAAAGCACCTGGGTGGGCTCGACCGGGTGCGGTGGCGTCCAGGTGCTGCTGAGCGCCCGGTCGGTCGGATGCGTGGGCGCCTCGGTCAGGCCGAAACCCTGCCAGATCGCGAGGGTTTGGTTCCGCTGACCGCGCTGACCTTTGCATCACCGAACCGGACGAATCCGGCGCGAAAGGGACGGTCGGGTGACCGGCGGGCTGATCAACGCGGCGCTGACTCGGGCAAATCGGGCGTCGTTTCGCCGTGTTGATCAGCGTGGCGGCAACCGGGGCCGCCGACCAGCCGACCCGACTCCGCGGAATGCGGACCGGCCGATGTCTCCCGGCCCGGCGCTGTCGTACGCCCGGGGCCGGCGAGGCGACGCCGGTGCACCCGGTAGCGGCACCCACGGGGTATCGGCGCACGCGGTGGCGCAGGCCGACCCCAGCAGCGCATGCGGGGGCCACTCTGCGCGCCGTGGGCGCACCTCACTGCATTCCGGCGCACTTCGCACCACGCATGCGGCGCGCAGGGTGCTCCCGGACGTCGTGAAGTGCGCCGCGCCGTCGTGAAGTGCGCCGCGCCGTCGTGAAGTGCGCCCGAGCGTCAGTGAGGGTCCCCCAGTTGGTCCGTGCCGGTTCCGCCGCGCGGGCGGTCAGCCGGTGGGTTTGGGCAGGGCCAGCAGCGCGTTCTCGATCACCTCGGGCAGCGCCGGGTGAATCCAGTACTGGCCGCGGGCGACGTCGTGCGCCCGCTGCCCGAACGACATCGCCTGCACCAGCGGCTGGATCACCGTGGCCGCCTGCGGGCCGATCAGATGCGCGCCGAGCAGCAGGCCCGTCTTCGGGTCGGCCAACACCTTGGCGAACCCGGTGGTGTCCTCCCGGGCCCAGCCGGCGGCGGTGTCGCCGTAGTCCCGCCGGCCGACCACATACTCGACATCCCGCTCACGGGCCTGCCGCTCGGTCAACCCGACGGAGGCGATCTGCGGCTCGGTGAACACCGCGGCCGGCACGAAGCGGTGGTCGGTGGTGATCCGGTCGTCCGGATGCGCCAGGTTGTGCCGGACCACCCTGGCCTCGTGGTTGGCCACGTGCTTGAGCGCGTACGGGGAACTCAGGTCACCGAGGGCGTAGATGCCGGGGACGACCGTCTCCTGGTACTCGTCGACCACCACCCGGCGCTTGGAATCCACGGTCACCCCGGTGGCGGACAGGTTCAGCAGGTCCGAATTTGGCCGCCGCCCCGTCGCCAGCAGCAGCATGTCGGCGTCGACGGTGGTCTCGCCGTACGGGCCCTCCAGGAACACCCGGATGCCGCCGCCGAGCGGCTTGACCCCACAGATGTCGGTGTCCCGGCGCAGGTCGTAGCGGGCCAGCACATAGCTGGTGAAGGTGGACGCGATGTCGTCGTCGTGGTGGCGCAGCAGTCGGGACCCCCGCACCACCTGCGTCACCCTGGTGCCGAACGAGTCGAAGACGTGCGCGAACTCGGCGGCGATGTACCCGCCACCGATCACCACGATGCGCTCGGGTCGCCGGTCGATGCGCATGATCGTGTCCGAGGTGTGCACCACCCCCTCGCCGACGATGTCCTCGTCCAGGCCGGGGATGTCCGGAATCACCGGGCGACCGCCGGTGGCCAGCACGAACCGGTCGGCGGTCAACTCCACCCGGCCGCCCCCGTCGAGGTCGACGGTCATGGCCTTGAATCCGGTGAACCGTGCGGTGCCCTGGAGCATCTCCAGGTTGGGCCACTTCGGGCCCAGCCGGAACTCGAGTCCGTGCGCGGAGATCTCGTCGACCCGGGCGAAGATCCGGTCCCGCAGCACATCCCAGTGGACCGGGGCGACGGTCGCCGTCAGGCCCAGCCGGTCCGCCCGGACGACGGCGTCGGCCAGGTCGGCCGGGTAGACGAAGCTCTTCGTGGGGATGCAGCCGTAGTTCAGGCAGGTGCCACCGAAGGCGCCGGACTCGACGAGTGCGACCCGCCGGTCACGGAACTCCCGGCCGAGGATGGTGTTGCCCGAGCCCGTCCCCACCACAACCAGGTCGAAATGCATGCGGCCAGGCTACGTTGCCGCAGCGGAACGGCAATCAGAACGATCAGTAGGAGAACACCGGCGTGACGATCGCCCGCGCCAGGGTGTGGAACACCAGGTTGAACGAGATCACGGTGGCCCCGGCGCTGGCGTCCGGACCGAGCTTGGGCACGTCGACGGCGTGCACCACGAAGAAGTACCGGTGGACCTGGTCGCCCGGCGGTGGGGTGGGTCCGTCGTACCCGACGGTGCCGAAGTCGTTGGGGACGTGGAACGCGCTGTCCGGCAGCGATCCGCCGGGGTTTCCGGCGCCCTGGGCGAGTTCGGTCACGGTGGCCGGGATGTCGACGACCGTCCAGTGCCAGAAGCCAGACGGGGTGGGAGCGTCCGGGTCGAAACAGCTGACGGTGAACGACTGGGTGTCCTCGGGGAACCCGGACCAGGACAGGGCCGGCGACACGTTGCCGCCGCCGGGGCCGTCGGGGCCGAATCGGAACTCGGGTGCCACCACCTGGCCGTCGGCGATGTCCGGACTGCTGACGGTGAACGAACCCACCTGGGGCAGCAACGCGTAGGGATCAGGGGCTACTGGTCGATCCAGGGTCACGTCGATCTTTCCTTCGGGGTGGCTCGGCTCCGATGGCATCGGGTGTCCGATGCCATCGGCATTCAACCATCCCGGCCGGGGGTCCCCCTGTGCTGGATGGCGGCCTCGCAAAGCTCGGCCGACCAAGTGACTCACGGCCGGGCCAGCCCGATCAGGCGCAGCGCCAGGGTCTCGGCATCCGCGGCCAGCACCCCCCGCCGGGCGAAGAAGCCGGCGATGTTGCGGCAGTCGCGATCCAGGAAGTCGGTGCCCGACGGGTTGGCGACCAGGTCCACCACCTGGGGCAAATCGATGACGACGCAATGGGTGTCGTCGACCAGCACGTTGTACGGGGACAGATCGCCATGGGTCATCCCCGACTCGGCGATGACCTCGAGCGTGCCCACCAGGTCGTGCCAGAGCTCGGTGAACTCCGCCGTGCTCGCCTCCACCGACGCCAGCCGCGGTGCCGCGGTGCCGTCCGGATCGCCGATGAACTCCATCATCAGTTCCGTGCCGATCAGCTGGACCGGGTACGGCACCCGGGCGCCTGCCGACCACAGCCCGGACAGCGCGGCGAACTCCGCGGCGGCCCACCGGCCGGCCAGCAACTCCCGGCCGAAGCCGGACCGGGCGGCCATCGCCCTGGTCTCCCTGGACCGGCGAACCCGCCGCCCCTCCTGGTACGCGGCGTCCCGATGGAAGAGCCGGTGGTTCGCGTCGCGGAACGTCTTGACCGCCAGCAGACAACCCGGTCCGCCGGGCATGGCGCGCTCGAGGAGTCCGACATCGGCCTCCTTGCCTGTCTTGAGCACGCCCAGCCGGGTGTCCCGGGCGGACAGCGCGGTGATAAGCCAGTCGGGTGCGGGGGTCGGCCCGCGGGTCGCGACATCGTAGCTGGAGTAGGAACTCTCGACGAGCACTGGAGACCAGTCGGTCGTCGGCGCGGGGTCGGCGGGCAGGTCGACGTCCACCGCCCGACGGCCGGAGCGGCCCTCGAGCACGACCAGCGGAGGTATGTCGGCCGGGGGAGTGGCTCGGCGCCGTCGTCGGCCGGCCGACGAGTCGGGAGAGTCGAACTCGTCGTGCAGGTCGTCAAACTCGTCGTGCAGGTCGTCGTCGGCCCGGTATGAACGGTCGAACGAGGAAGAATCGGACAGCCGAAAGCGAGGCATTTCTTGGGCTCCTGGGGAAGGGGGCGCTCAGGAGAAGCCGGGCGATGCGTCGAAGAGGTGTATCGCTCAGCGAGCCCCTGGGCGGGGGGAATGGACGGGCTGCGACAGGTGCGGCAGCACGAAGACGGTCATAGCGTCGTTCCTCCCCTCGCATCGGGGCCCGGCATCGGGGCGCGGGCCGGGTTCAGCGTGCCGATCGACCGGTGCCGGGTCAACCGATTATCCGGCTGCATCGTCCGAGCCGGACATCCGAAAGGCGGTCACCCCGGCATCCGGAGTGACCGCCTTGTCGACGGAATGGTCGGTCAGCCGAC
>JBIOVW010000231.1:0-12439 GCA_044867945.1 Nakamurella sp.
GCGCCGTCCGCGCGGGCACGGATGCCCAGCAGCCGGGCGGACGTCAGATCGCTGCCGATCTCACCCGCAAGCGACTCGGCGACATCCGCGGCGAGCTTTTCGGCGCCCAACCTGCTTGCGTCGGCCAGGTACCACATTGCGGTGGTGACGGCGCCGGCGGCGGCGGTGTCCCTGGCGGTCCGAACGGCCAGCTCGCCGGCCGCACGCAGCCGGCCCGAGCGGGCCATCACCCACGCGTCGGCCCACCCGCGCATCCCGGGGATCACCGCAACATCGTCGGGGCCGTTGTCGGCCAGGACTTTTCGAGCCTCCTCCAGCCGGTGCGCCTCGGCCAGCACCACCACCAGTCCGCCGGTCGCCTCGGAACGGAACAATCCCTCCCCCTGCAACTGCTGCACGGTCGCCTCACGAAGAGCGACGGCCGCGGCCATGTGGTCACCGGCGAGGTGGTGCCGCACCCCCTCCAGCAGCGGCCAGGCCGGACCGGCCAACGGCGACACCCCGGCTGCGTCGCCGGTGTCCATCGAGTGGTGCGGAGCGGGCCAACGACCGCTGCGGCCGCCCGCCCTGGGCAGGTCGGCCGACCTGTTGCCGAACATCTCGGCGGTCGCCGCGATCGCGGTGGACATGCTCCGAGCCGACGCCGGTTGTGGGTGGTGCCGCAGGACCTCGGTCAGTTCGGCCAGCGCCGCCGACGATTCCGCCGGTCGATCGGCCAGCGTCGCCGCTGCCAACCGCACCAGCAGGCAGCGCCGCCGCGCCGCCGGGTCTGGCCGTCCCCGGAGGATCTGCTCCGCGATCTTCCCGGCGTCGGTCGGCCGCGCGTGGAACAGCGTCAGCAGCGCGATGGCCGACCGCGCTTCGTCCACGAGTTCGGGTGGCAGTTCGGTGGCCAGGCGCTCGAGAATGTCCAACGCCTCGACCGGCCGACGCAGGGACCACAGGCTCAACGCGGCCTCACTCAGTCCGACCGTCGCCCGATCGGCCGCGTCCCGGATCCGCCGTCGAGCCGTGGCAAGCGAGTTCCGGGCGAGGTCGGCCCGGCCGAGTTCGGCCTGCGCGTCGGCCAGGGTCACCGCCGCGCAGGGCCCGTCGTCGTAGGGCAGCGCCCGTTCGGCGAACCGGATCGCCGCGGACGGGTCGAGCACGATCAGCGATCTGGACGCCTGCACGAGTAGGTCGACGTCCGGGCGGCCGCCGGCCGCCTCCTGCCAGGTCGCGCGACGCAGCAGGTCGACATTGCCGGCCGGGGCGGTGAGCAATCGTGAGGCCAGCGCCCGCCGGCGCGCCGCGCTGAGCCGGTCCGCCGCCACCGCGAGCAGCAGAGGATGGGAGATCTGCAGGCGGACGATACCGCCGCTCGCGTCGCTGTCGATGATTCCCTGCCGGTCGAGTTCCAGGAGGGCCTCGGTGGAGCAGACGGCGGCCAGCGTGTCGTACGGCAGCGGCTCGCCGAGCGCCAGGATGTCGACCGCATCCCCGGCCGCCGGCGTCAGGTCATCGAGTCGATGCACCAATAATTCCGCCAGACGTGGTGGCACCTCGCTGTCGCCCGACCACCACCACACGCCGTTGGTCTCGGCCAGCCGGCCGGTCGCTACTCCGTAGCGGGCCAGCTCGGTCAGGTACAGCGCATTGCCCCGGCTGCGATCCCACAGCAGCTGGATGGTCATTGCCGCCACGTCGCCACCCAACCGGGAACGGAGCAGCACGCCGGCCTCGGCAACGGTGAGCGCGTGCAGGTCGATCCGGTCCAGCAGGCCTTCCTTCCACAACGCGGTGACCGCGTGCGACGGGCGACCGCCGCTGCGGACGGTCACCAGCACCCGAGCGGCCCGCTGCCCGATCACGGTGAGCAGCGCCGAGGCGGAGTGGTCGTCGAGCCAGTGTGCGTCGTCCACCAGCAGCAGGGGCCGAGTCCTGCCGCCGACCTCGAGCAGCCGCCGACGGACCAGCCCGGGGACCAGCGCGGGATGCATATCGGTTGAGTCCAACGGAACCAGCGGAGCCAGCGCGGCGTACGGAATCGTCCGGCTGGCGGCAGTGGCCAACAACTTGACGGCCGGCACGCCGAGAGCGCCCATCGTGTCCGCTACCGACCCGGCGAGAGCGGTCTTGCCCACCCCGGCGTCGCCGGCCACGACGGCGCCATCGCCGAACCGAACGCTGCGGATCGCCGCCGTGCGTTCCTTCTCGCGCCCAGCCAGCTCCATGTCAGACATCGGCCTCCCCGACCGAATGCTCGTGCTCCAACCCGCCCGATCCCGGGCCGGTCCGAGCCGTCGAACTCAAGTGCGACGCTACTCGGAGCGAATGCAGCCTGGCAGGGAGTCCCCGAAATGGAGCACGCCCGGCGACGCTCCGTGCCCGGCCAGGACGGCGCGCTGATCAGTCGAACCCCACTGGGCCGAAATGTCCGATAGCTCCCGCCTTCGTGGGGAGCGTCTTGGTGCCAGGCTGATCAGTCGAAACCAAAGGTGACCGTTACGTCCTATATGCGCGGTCCAGCACAGGCTCCGGGGGACCCGCGCTGATCCAACAACCCCTTTCGCGCCGGATTCGTCCGGTTCGGTGGACCTTTGATCAGCGCGGTGCGGCCTGGGCGCTGGCCGCGAGCGCGACCCCGGTTTCAACCTGAGGGGACGGATCCGCCAGGGGCCTACCCATCGTTCCAACCCCCATCGGCGCCCGAAATGCCGGCTTTCGTGAACAGGTGATCAGCGCGGCTCGTCTCCGGTCCTCGGCCGCACCGCACCCGTTGCTGCGGGCGGTTTGCTCCGAATATCCGGTTGTCGCGGAGGGCTTCTGCCGAGGACCATCATTCAGTAACGGGGGTGTGTCGTAGGTCACACCGGGGTCGCCGGTACCGGTCGAACCGGTACGGCCTGCACAGGGGGTCGTCATGCCGCTGAAGAACTACGGAGTGCTGGTCGGACGGGTGGTGGACGCGCGTCGGGAGGGTGGTCGGGATTCACCGCACTACCAGATCGAGGTCGACGGCGGAGGGACCCGGTACCGCGTCGCGGTCAACGTCCTGTCCCAGATGGCACCATCGGAGCTGCTCTTCCTCGCCGAGGAGAACCTGCGTCACCCGATGCTCCCGAGTCTGGCCGCGCTGCCCGACGGCGTCACGACCATCGCGCGGGCTCCCGGCGGTACCGCCCTCGACTACATCAGGGCCAACCTCTTCGACCGCCGCGTCATGCGGCCGCTGCCGGCGACCGAACCCGGCCCGGACAACGACCTAGCGGACATGCTGGATCACTACGTGACGCGCGCCGGCAACGACCGCAACGCTCGGATCTTCGCCTTCGGTGAGCGGTGGGGACCCGAGAACGGCAACCCGGACAAGATTTTCGGCTTCACCCCGGGCAACGGGATGCACGACATCCACATGAACCAGGGCAATTCCGGGCCGTTCGTGGCCGACGACGGGGTCTGGCAGGACGGCGGGCTGTTGGTGCACTTCCCGGACCCCGACCAGTGGGTCGGCGTGTTCCTGGCCTTCCAGTCCCAGGCCTGGCACACCGACGACACCACCGGCCACGCAACGGATCTGATTGTGGAGGCGGATCACATCCTGAACATCGTCGGGGCCCTGATCAACCCGGTGGGCCCGGCGCCGGAGGTGGAGACGGTGACGCTGCTGAACTCCGGCCCGCAATCGATCGACATCACCGGTTGGGCGCTGCTGGACCGGCTGAAGAACCGGATGCTGCTGCCGGCCCAGACCATTCCTGCCGGCGAGACCCTTCGGCTCACGGTGCATCCGCCGACCCAGCTGGGCAACGGCGGTGGCCTGATCACCCTGGTCGACCCGGCCGGCGGGAAGGTCGACGGAGTCTCCTACACCAAGGAACAGGCCAGCAAGGAGGGCTGGACGATCGCCTTCTGACCGTATGCCGTGCCGTCACTGATCGGGGGTCGGCATCGGGGACACCGGCTGTTCACCGGCGATCAGCGCGACCGACCGGGCGACGACGGCCCGCTGCCACGACGGGTCGGTCACCAGGAACACTCCCCCATCGACGGCGGCGAGCGCCTCGTCGGCGACGTCCAGCGGGTCGGCGCCGACGTCGGACATGCCGGTGCGGACCAGCGCGGGACACAGCACCGTCACGCCGATGGCTGTGTCCCGCAACGCCAGTGCCGCCTGCTCGGCGACGGCGACGACGGCGTGCTTGGACGGTCCGTAGGCGCCGTTCCCGGGGAAGGACGCCAGACCGGCCAGCGAAGCGGTGATCAGGATGTGACCCGGTCGGCCGGAGGCGAGCATCGGCGGCACGAAGGCCCGCAGCCCGTTCACCACGCCACCCAGGTTGACGGCGAACACGGCGTCCCAGTCGGCGGGCGCGATCTCCCACGGCGCCCCGAGGGTGCCGACGATGCCGGCGTTCAGGCAGACCAGGTCCGCATCGGGCGCCGCCGCGGCCAGCGACCGGACGGCGGACAGGTCGGCCACATCCGTCGGCACCGAGGTGCCGCCGATCTCGGCGGCGAGCCGGTCCAGATCCGCTCGGTGGATGTCCGCCAGGACGACGTCGGCGCCCCTTTCGCGCAGCCGCCGGGCCAGTGCCTGCCCGATGCCACTTCCCGCGCCGGTGACGACCGCCTGGGTGACCATGCCGGTTCAGCGGGCGGCGTCGGACTCGGCGGCCGCCGCCGCGGCAGCGGCCAACCTGGCCAGCAGCGGCACCTGCGCCGCCCGCTCGGCGGCGTGCTGCTCCGAAACGGTCCGATCCCATGCGCCGGCGAACAGGCCCTTCATCGCCCGCACCGCCTCGGCGTCTGACTCGACCAGCGCGGCGGCCAGGTCGGCCACCGCCGCATCCAGTTCGGCCAGCGGCACGCTGCACAGGGCCAGGCCGATCCGCACCGCCTCCTCGGCGTGCACGTGCCGACCCGTCGCACAGATCTCCAGCGCGCGCTGGTAGCCGACGAGCCGCATCAGCCGCCCGGTGCCGGTCAGGTCGGGCACCAGGCCGTAGCTGACCTCGGCCATCCGGAACTCGGCGTCCTCGGCGACGACGATCAGATCGCAGGCCAGGGCCAGCTGGAAGCCAGCACCCACCGCGTGCCCGGCGACGGCGGCGATCGAGACGAACCGTGGATCGGACAGCCAGGTGAACCCCCGCTGGAAGCCGGCGATCGTCTCGTCGGCCACCGTCCGAGGCGCCCTGGCGATGCTGCCCAGCAGGGAATCCGCAGTCGGCGCGAACGCGGACCGGTCCAGACCGGCCGAAAACGACGCGCCCTCGCCGCAGACGATCACCACCCGGATGTCCGCACCCAGGGTGTCGCCGAGATGCGCAAGGGCAGCCCAGGTTTCGGGGAGCTGGGGATTGCGCGCAGCGGGCCGGTCCAGCGATACGGTGGCCACCGGCCCGTCGATCCGCAGCACGACGTGGCCGCGGCGCAGCAGTTCGGGATCTGGTTCCGGCGGGGTCACTTCTTCTTGGTACGGGTCGCGCCGCCCCGCCCGCGCAGCGGAACCTCGGCGTCCAGCAGCAGCCGATGGACGAAGCCGTACGAACGTCCCGTTCCCTCGGCGAGAGCACGAATACTCTGGCCCTTCTCGTACTTCTTGCGCAGGTCGGCGGCCAGCTTCTCCCGGGCCACGCCGGTGATCCGGGCGCCCTTCTTGATCGTTGCTGTCTTGGCCGTCTTCGACACTGTCTTGGTTTCTGTGGCCACGTCGCCACCCCTCGGTCGGATGCCCGGTCACTTTGTCGGCGGTTGGGCAGGTCTGCTGTCCATGATCGAACAGAACCGGTCGGCCCGCCACCGGTGGCCGCCCGCCGACCGATGCCCCGGCATGAAACGGTCGATTACCCGGTGCCGGTCCCACGCCCCCACGGCTCAGGCGCCGCTGTATCGATGCTTCGCTCGGCAAGCCTCGCTCAGGTAATGATGCTTCGCTCGGCAAGCCTCGCTCAGGCGAGCTCGACGAGGTCCAGGTAGTCGGCGGACCAGTGGTCCTCGGTGCCGTCGGGCAGCAGGATCACCCGTTCCGGCTGCAGCGCCATGACCGCGCCGGGGTCGTGGGTGACCAGGACAACGGCGCCGGCGTACGAGCGAAGCGCCTCCAGCACCTGCTCCCGGCTGGCCGGGTCCAGGTTGTTCGTCGGCTCGTCCAACAGCAGCACGTTGGCCGCGGAGGACACGAGGCCGGCCAGCGCCAGCCGGGTCTTCTCCCCGCCGGACAGGGTGCCGGCGGGCTGGTCCAGCTGTTCGCCGGAGAACATGAACGAGCCCAGCAGGTTCCGCAACTCCTGGGCGCCGGCGTCGGGGGCGGCGTGCCGGGTGTTGTCCCAGACGGTGGTGTCCGGGTCGATCGTCTCGTGCTCCTGCGCGTAGTAACCGAGCTTGAGGCCGTGCCCCGGCAGCACCTCGCCGGTGTCGGCGGTCTCATACCCGCCGAGCAACCGCAGCAGGGTCGTCTTGCCGGCCCCGTTGAAACCCAACACCACCACCCGACTCCCCCGGTCGATCGCCAGGTCGACGCCGGTGAACACCTCGAGCGAGCCGTACGACTTGGACAGGTTCTGCGCGGTCAGCGGGGTCCGGCCGCACGACGCCGGCTGCGGGAACCGGATCCGGGCCACCTTGTCGGCCACTCGCACCTCGTCCAGTCCGGACATCAGCCGCTCTGCACGGCGCACCATCTGGTGCGCGGCGGCCGCCTTGGTGGCCTTGGCGCCGAGCTTGGCCGCCTGCGCCATCAGCGCGGAGGCCTTCTTCTCGGCGTTGGCCCGTTCCCGCCGACGGCGTTGCTCGTCGGTCGCCCGCGCCTCCAGGTAGCGGGACCAGCCCATGTTGTACGGGTCGAGTTCGCCGCGGACGGCGTCCAGGAACCAGACCTTGTTGACGACGGCGGCGAGCAGGTCGACGTCGTGGGAGATGATGACCACGCCGCCGGAGAACAGCCGCAGGTAATCGCGCAGCCAGATGATCGAGTCGGCGTCCAGGTGGTTGGTCGGCTCGTCGAGCAGCAGCATGGTGCCGGAGCCGGCGCCGTCCTCGGCCCGGGCGCCGAACAGGATCCGGGCCAGCTCGACACGGCGTCGCTGCCCGCCGGACAGGGTGCTCATCTGCTGGGCCAGCACCCGGTCGGGCAGGCCCAGGTTGGAGCAGATCCGGGCCGCCTCGGACTCGGCCGCGTACCCGCCGAGCGCGGAGAACCGTTCCTCGATCCGTCCGTACTGGCGCGTGGCCGCGTCCAGCTCGTCGGCGTCGGTGAGCTCGGCCATCCGGATCTGGACCTTCTCCAGGTCGGCGACCAGCGTGTCCAGGCCGCGGGCGGACAGCACCCGGTTCTTGGCGGTGACCTCGAGGTCCCCCTCGCGGGGATCCTGCGGCAGGTAGCCGACCGCCGTGGACGAGGCGACGTCGCCGGCGTACGGCAGGGACTCGCCGGCCAGCACGCGCAGGGTGGTCGTCTTGCCGGCGCCGTTGCGTCCGACGAGGCCGATCCGGTCGCCCGGATGGACGCGCAGAGTGGTGTCGGCGAGCAGGATCCTGGTCCCGGCCCGCAATTCCAGACCGGTCGCGGTGATCACGTGTGTCGATTCTACCGGGCCGCGCCGAAGGGCCCCGCCAGTCCCGGCGAGACTTCAGGACGGCGTGGTCGCGAAGTGCCGCCAGGTCCGGTACAGCCATTGCTGATAGGCGTCCGGCGACCATTGCTGGGTGCGGGTCATCAGGATGTAGGTCTCCGCGTGGGCGAGCAACCCGGTGGTGGCGATCACCCAGTCAAGGTCGATGTCGTCGCCGATGAGCCCGTCCGTGCGAAGCTGCCGCCAGAACCGTCGCACGAAGTCCTGAGTGGCTTCCCGGCCGGCCTGCACCGACTCGGCGATCGGCGCTTCGCCCACCGCTTGCTGCGCAACCTCGATCAGCCCGGCGCTGCGTGCCAGCGTCCGCCGGGCGATCTGGGCGAACGTCCGCAGGCGCTCGTCGAGCGTCGGTGCATCCATGGCCCGGATGCTCCACTCCCGGTGCGCGAGGTCGACCGGCTCGGTGTCGCCGACGGTGGCCACGTCGATCGCCCGCTTGAGCAGACCCGCCTTGGTCCCGAAGCGCAGGTACAACGTCCGCTCCCCCACGTCGGCGGCGTCCGCGACAGCCGCCAGCGAGGTTGCCGCATACCCGTCGCGCAGGAACAACCCGGTGGCGGCCTCGACGATCCGCCGTTCGGTTTCCAGCCGGCGGGACGCTCGCCTGTCCGGTTCACCCGAATATGCCTTGACCGCTGCATCCACAAGGTGCAGTCTACCTGTAATAGTGCAGCCGCACTGCAATTCGGAGGGTGCTTGCGATGACAATCGAACTCGCCGGGATCCATCACCTGAAACTTCCGGTCGCCGATCTGGCCAGCTCGCAGGATTGGTACCACAGCCGACTCGGCTACGTGACGCGGATCCACTTCAAGGAGCACGGCACGCTGATGGGGGTGGCCATGGAGCACCCCAGGGGCGGTCCACCGCTGGCGCTGCGGCTCGACCCGGATCTGGCGCGAGGATCTGCCGGGTTTGACTTCTTCGCGGTCGGCGTGCCCGACGAACCGACCATGCATGCGCTGGCCGACATGTTCACCCACTCCGGCGACGAGCACGCCGGTGTGCAACGCACCCCGATCGGATGGGTCCTGACGGGCGTCCACGACCCGGACGGGCACGAGGTGCGGTTCTACGCCGACGCCGCCGATGCACCGACGTTCTCCGGTCGCGTGCTGGTCCGCGAGGGGTGACGAGCGGCCGGTAACACCCTGCCTTCCCCTTCCGCGAACCGAATCACGCCGACCCGCGTACTCCATCACGTCATCGGCCGACAAGCATCCGTCGGCCACCTATTCCTGTTGGGGGAACGCGAAACAATGAACGCACGAAAGATCCTCGTCCGAGGTTCACTCGGGCTGGCCGGCGCCGCGGCGCTGGCGATCGGTCTGGTCGGCCCGGCGGCCGCCGCGAACGGCGCGGCAGTTGTCGTGAACGACACGCTCACCGTGAGCACCGGCTCGGGCCACGACAAGCTCGCCCTGCGCCTCGCCGCGGGCGCACCCGGCACCCTCGAGGTCGACTTCGGCGACAACGGCTCCGCCGACCGCAGTTTCGACCGTAACGAGTTCAGCGCGATCACCGTGTTCCTGGGCAGCGGCAACGACACCTTCCGGGTCGACCAGGTCAACGGTGCCTTCGCCGACGAGGCCCTGGCCGTGGACGGCGGCAGCGGTGACGACGTGATGAACGGCGGGGACGCCGCCGAGAAGTTCCGGGGCGGCAGTGGCAGCGACTCGGTCGACGGGAACCGGGGCGACGATGCGGCCTACCTCGGCTCCGGACCGGACGCCTTCCGGTGGGATCCGGGCGACGGGAGCGACCTCGTCGAGGGCGACAGCGGTAGGGACACCCTGGACTTCAACGGGGCCGGCGCCAACGAGGTCATGAGCCTGAGCCCCAACGGGCAGCGGACGCTGTTCCTGCGCGACGTGGCCAACATCCGGATGGACATGGACAACGTCGAGCAGCTCGACCTCACCGCTCTCGGCGGGGCCGACAAGGTCACCATCGAGGACATGTCGGGCACGGACTTCCGGCGGGCGCTGGTCGACCTGTCCGGTCCCGCCGGTGGTGGGGACGGGGTGGCCGACGTGGTGACCGTCGAGGGCACCCAGAATGCCGACCAGGTCGATGTTGTCACCGACGGGTCCGCCGTGGTTGTGCAGGGCCTGCCCACCAAGACCCGGATCTCCGGCAGCGAGCCGAGCGACGCGCTGCAGGTGAACACGCTGGGCGGCAATGACACCGTCGATGTTGCGGACGACGTGGCCACCCTCATCGAGGCCACGGTCGACCTGGGCTCCGGTCAGGCCTGATCGACGGCAGTCTGATCGACGGCAGTCTGATCGCATCGGGGCGGCGCTCACCAGGGCGCCGCCCCGTTGTCGTCCGGTCCGGTCAGGTCTGACCGAACCCGGCCCGGCGCAACGCGTCGGCCATCGAACCGCCCGGAGCAGGCTGGTCTCGGCCCGGTGAACCCTGCCGGCCGCGGTCCCGCCCCCGCTCGCCCTGCCGCTGCCCACCACCCGACTGGCCGCGGTCGGGTCGGCCCTGCCCCTGGCGTGGACCGGACGACCTGCCCGCCGGCGCGCCCGGCTCGTCGTCCAGCCGCAGGCTCAGCGAGATCCGCTTGCGCTGCTCGTCGACGGCCATCACCTTGACCTTGACCACCTGACCGGACGTGACGACCTGCCGCGGGTCGCTGACGAAGGTCTTCGACATGGCCGACACGTGCACCAGCCCGTCCTGGTGCACCCCGACGTCGACGAACGCGCCGAACGCGGCCACGTTGGTGACCACCCCCTCCAGCACCATGCCGACCCGCAGATCGCCGATCTTCTCGACCCCCTCGGCGAATGTCGCCGTGGTGAACGCCGGCCGCGGGTCCCGGCCGGGCTTGTCCAGTTCGGCCAGGATGTCGGTGACGGTCGGCACCCCGAAGATGTCGTCGGTGAACTCCTGTGGCCGCAGGGTGCGCAGCACCGCGGTGTTGCCGACCAGGTTGCGCACGTCGCCACCGGTCCGGGTCAGGATGCGGCGCACCACCGAGTACGCCTCCGGGTGCACCCCCGACGAGTCGAGCGGATCCGTGCCGCCCCGGATGCGCAGGAAGCCGGCGCACTGCTCGTAGGCCTTGGCTCCGAGCCGGGCGACCTGCTTGAGGTCCAGCCTGGACTTGAACGGCCCGTGGACGTCCCGGTGCTTGACGATGTTCTCGGCCAGCGTCGTGGTCACCCCGGACACCCGGGCCAGCAACGGCGCGGACGCGGTGTTGACCTCGACGCCGACGGCGTTCACGCAGTCCTCGACGACGGCGTTGAGCGAGCGGGTGAGCGTCGATTCGGCGATGTCGTGCTGGTACTGACCGACGCCGATCGACTTGGGGTCGATCTTGACCAGCTCGGCGAGCGGGTCCTGCAGGCGGCGGGCGATGGACACCGCGCCGCGCAGCGAGACGTCCAGGTCGGGCAGCTCGCTGGATGCATAGGGTGACGCCGAGTACACCGACGCGCCGGCCTCGGACACCACGACCTTGACCAGGCCGGGGCTGCGTTTGACCAGTTCGGCGGCCAACCTGTCGGTTTCCCGGGAGGCGGTGCCGTTGCCGATGGCCACCAGCTCGACGCCGTGCGCGGTGACCAGGCGTTCGAGCGAGCTGAGCGCGGCGTCCCACTTGTTGGCGGGCTGGTGCGGGTAGATGGTGTCGGTCGCCACCACCTTGCCCGTGCCGTCCACGACGGCAACTTTGACGCCGGTGCGGAAGCCCGGGTCAAGGCCGAGGGTGGGCCGGCCACCGGCGGGCGCGGCCAGCAGCAGGTCCTTGAGGTTGGCGGCGAACACCGCGGCGGCATCGGCCTCGGCGGACTGCCGTAGCCGGGTCCGCACGTCGATGCCCAGCGACACCGCGATCCGGGTCCGCCAGGCCCAGCGGACGCTGTCCATCAGCCAGCGGTCGGCGGGGCGGCCCCGGTCGACGATGCCGAAGGTGCCGGCGATCCGCCGCTCGAAGTCGGACAGCACCGGCGCCGACGCCGGGTCGGACGGCTCCGATTCGGGGTCGACGGTGAGCGTCAGCACACCCGTGTTCTCCCCGCGGAACAACGCCAGGATCCGGTGCGATGGCATGGATTTCAGCGATTCGGCGAAATCGTGGTAGTCGGCGAACCGGGCCGCGTCGGGATGACCGGCGTCGCGGATGCTGCTGACCAGTCGACCCCGCTGCCAGAGGAGTTCGCGCAGCTCGCCGACCAGGTCGGCTTCTTCGCCGAATCGCTCGGTGAGGATCGCGCGGGCCCCGGCCAGCGCAGCGTCGGCGTCGTCCACGCCCTTGTCGGTGTCGATGAAGGCGGTGGCGGCCGCGGTGGGATTGATGGACGGGTCCCCGAGCAGCCCGTCGGCGAGCGGTTCCAGTCCGGCCTCGCGGGCAATCTGGGCCTTGGTCCGCCGCTTTGGTTTGAACGGCAGGTAGATGTCCTCAACCCTGGCCTTGGTCTCGGCATCCCGAATGGACGCGGCCAGTTCGTCGGTCAGCTTGCCCTGCGCGGCAATGGATTCCAGCACCGCCTGCTTGCGATCGGAGAGTTCGCGCAGGTAGTCAAGGCGTTCGGTGAGGTCCCGCAGCTGCGCGTCGTCCAGTGACCCCGTCACCTCCTTGCGGTAGCGGGCGATGAACGGGACGGTGGCGCCCTCGTCGAGCAGTCCCACGGCTGCCTTCACCTGCCAGGGCTCGGCGTTCAGCTCCCCGGCGATGCGGGTGACGATCTGCTGGGCGGTGTCGGGCTCGCTCACGTCGCCACCTTTCCGGGTCGCCTCGCAAGCTCGGCCGCCCGGATGCGGTGCCGTCGCCTGTGTTGATCGTTCACTCGCCAAGGCTCGCTCAC
>JBIOVW010000232.1:0-7862 GCA_044867945.1 Nakamurella sp.
GGGCGCCGGGGTGCGCGATCATCACGATCTCGACCTGATCGACCCCGTCGGGGCCGGCGATCGACCACCCTTCGTCGACCGGGACCGCCTGCGGATCGTCAGGGTCGCCCGGTCGTTGGGTGACCCGGACCCGCACGGTGGCCCTGGCCATGGCCAGCGACGCCAGCTCGGCGGTGACCAGCCGGCCCAGCCGTTCGGCGGCGGCCGAGCGTTCACCGGACAGGCGGGCGGCCAGCCGGCCGAGCTGCCGCCGCAGGTCGTCGACGTCCCGCTGCAGGCGCGCCAGGTGATCTTCGGAGGTGTCCAGGTCCAGCAGTTCCTTGGCGGCGGAACGCGCCCAGGAACGGACCGCGTCCAGACCTTCGCCGTACCGCCGGGACAGCGCCCGGAGAGTGGCCTGCCGTTCCAGCACCCGGGTCAGCCTGGTCGGATCGTCGTTCAGCCCGTCCAGATAACCGGACAGTTCCGAGCCGACGTCGGTCAACACCACCGACGCCTGCCGCAGCTGTCCGGCGAGATCGCCGAGCCGGGGGTCGTCGGTGGTGTCCAGCACGTGTTGGGCGGTATGCACGAGCGACACCGCTGCCGGGCCGTCGGCCGCCACGTCGGCCCCGGTCAGCGACATCCGCGCCTGCTCGGCGGCGGCTCGCAATTCGTCGAGGTTCTGCAGCCGGCGCACATCGTCGACCAGGTCGCGATCCTCCCCCGGTTGCGGGTCGGCGGCCTGGATCTCGGCCAGTCCGATCCGCAACAAATGCTCGCGTTGGGCCCATTCCCGCGCCCGGAGCCGACGGTCGGCCAGGTCGGCGGCCAGCCGCTGCCACCGCGACCGCAGCTCCCGGTAGGCGGCGACGTCGGCGGTCAGCCCAGCGAACCGGTCGAGCACCACGCGCTGCGGGCCGGGGCGGAGCAGCGAGCCGGCCTCGGACTGGCCGTGCACCGCGATCAGTCGCTCGGTGAGCTCGGCCAGCGTGCCCAGCGGCACCGACCGGCCGCCGACGTGCGCCCGCGAGCGCCCGTCCGCGCCGACCGTGCGGGCGGCGATCAGCGTCCCGTCGTCGTCGAACCGGCCGCCGACGGCGCTCACCGCTGCCTCAACAGTCTCGACGGACCCGATCGAGTCGGGCCCAGCGCCTGTCGACGTCGGGCCCGACGGTGTCCAGCGGGTCTCGACGGCGGCCCGATCGCGCCCGGCCCGCACCTTGCCGGCGTCGCCCCGGCCGCCGCCGATCAACCCGAGGGCGGTGACCACCATCGTCTTGCCGGCGCCGGTCTCGCCGGTGACCACGGTGAAGCCGGGATCCGGTTCGATCACCGCTTCGTCGATGACGCCGAGGTCCATGATGCGCAGCTCGTGCAACATACGTTCGACAATAGCGGGTTCGAACGTGCGTGCGGAAGTACTGGTGTGCTATTCCTAGTCAGGGAGTTGAGTTCAGCGCTCGACTCATGCGTCCGACTACCTGGCGCAGCAGATGCCGCTCATCGGTGGTCAGTTCGCTTGCCCGCGCTTCCACGAGCCAGGCCACTCGCTCGAGGTCATAGAGCACCCATGGATGGAGGCGCGCGTTCGCGTCCCACATCCTGTTGACCGGCACCTGGTTGCTGCCCGCCGCGTGCGAGCCCACAGCTCCCATTAGACCAGTGTGCGCGCGAATTCTGTCGCGCGGAAGCACAAGGACTTTGCGGCATATGGTGTCGTGACGACCGATTGCCGCCGGTCGAGTGCACCGCCCCCATGCGACACGAAGGCACTGCACGGTGCCGGTGCACCCGACGCCGAGTCGAACCGGCCGGGAAGCTCGTCCGAACCGGCGCCTCGCGGGACGCGCGCCGCCTCGCCGCGGCCCAACGATAGGTCGGATGGACCCGAACCAATCTGACAACTGGTTGTAGCTCGCGCCCATGACGCAAGAACGCCACGCTGGACGAATAACCTCAATGGCGCTGGTCGCGCCAGCCGTGCACGGGCAGCTTGAACTTGCGGACCAGCCGGTCGGTGAAGGTCCGGTCGTTGAGCCGGACCAGGGTCACCGGCTTTTCCCCCTTGCAGATGTGCACCCGTGAGCCGGGCGGGACCTCGTGCGCCCGGCGCCCGTCGCAGACCAGGATGGCGCTGGGTCCGGCCGGGTCGATGTGCACGGTCACCCGGGATTCGGGGGACACCACGAGCGGACGGGCGAACAGCGCATGTGCGTTGGACGGAGCGATGAGCAGCGCGTCGACGCCGGGCCAGATGATCGGCCCGCCGGCGGAGAACGTGTAGGCGGTGGACCCCGTCGGGGTGGCGCACAGCACGCCGTCGCAGCCGTACGCGGATACCCCGTGCCCGTCGACCTCCACGACGACGTCGAGAATCCGTTCCCGGCTGCCCTTCTCGACGCTGATCTCGTTCAATGCCCAGCCGCCGACGACGAACTGACCCGCGTGCTCGACGGTCACCTGGACAGTCATCCGGGACGACACGCGGTACCGCTGGTCGATGATCGCCTGCAGTGCTTCGTCGACGTGATCGACGTCGACCTCGGTGAGAAACCCGACCCGGCCCCGGTTGATGCCCAGGATAGGCGCGGACAGCGGGCGGGCCTGCTCCGCGGCCCGGAGCAGGGTGCCATCCCCGCCGATGGCTAGCACCATCTCGATCGACCCGTCCGCGGTGTCCGTTCCGTCGACCACCGGCTCGAACAGGTTCAGCCCGAGCTCGCGGCGCTCCTCGTCCGACGCGACCAGGTCGATGCCGGCCTCGGCCAGCGTGCCGGCCACCTTGCGTGCGGTGACGTCGACCTCCGGGCGTCCGGTGTGCGCGATCAGCAGCATCCGTCGATGCGTCATGCCCCACCCGCTTCGATCGCCGCGGCGATGCGCACGCCGGTCGGCCCGTCCGCGAACGGGTCATCGACGGGCGCGTCGCGTCGCAGATGCACGAAGAACTCCACATTGCCGCTGGGTCCTGGCAGGGGCGAGGCGACGACGCCGGCCGTGCCCCATCCCAGTAGACCAGCCGCGCGCACGACGGTCGCGACCGCCTCCGCCCGCAGGGCCGGGTCGCGGACCACCCCACCGGAGCCCAGCCGCTCCTTGCCGACCTCGAACTGCGGTTTCACCATCGGCACCAGGTCGGCGTCCGGGTGTGCACAGGCGGCCAGCGCGGGTAGTACCAAGGTGAGGGAGATGAACGACAGGTCGGCCACCACCAGGTCGACCTCCCCGCCGATATCCTCCGGCGTCAGGAACCGGACGTTGGTGCGATCGTGCACGTGGACGTGTGGGTCGATCTGCAGGGCCCAAACCAGCTGGCCGTAACCGACGTCGACGGCGACCACCTCGCGAGCGCCGCGGCGCAGCAGCACGTCGGTGAAGCCGCCGGTCGAGGCGCCGGCGTCGAGGCAGCGGCGACCGGTCACGGCGACGTCGGGGAAGGCGTCGAGGGCGCCTATCAGCTTGTGCGCGCCGCGGGATGCCCACCGGGGGTCGTCCCGCGCGTCGCGGACCAGCAGCGCGGCCGCTGGGTCGACCGCAGTGGCCGGTTTGCCGGCCACCTGCCCCGCGACCAGCACCCGCCCGGCCGCGATCAACTCCGCCGCCTCCGTACGGGACCGGGCGTGGCCGCGGCGGACCAGCTCGGCGTCCAGCCGCGTCCTACGCACCCGGCCGGCCGGGCACCGGGCGTGCGGGCGGCGCCGGGGAGTCGATGGTTCGGTCCAACGCCTGGGCCAGCGAGTCGTGGATGCGGTCGAAACCCGCGACCTGGTCGGAGGTGGACAGCCGGTCCAGGCCGGCCAGATCGGTTTCGGCCTGTTCGAGCAGCCGGTCGACCTCGGCGGCGGGCACGACCGGGCCGGTCGGATTCACATGGTTCACCGTTCGTTCCTCCCGGCAATCGGGGCATGTCCCCGCTCCAACCTACGTCGCTCCGGCCGGCCCGAGTGCGCACCGACACTGCCGAGGTCGGGCCGGAATCAGTCGAGCGAGTCCTCGATCATCCGCTGCCCGGATCCGGCCGGCCGGATCGGAATACCGCATTTGGTCAGGGCGGCCGCGGCCATCGCGTCGTGCGGTCGGACTGCGGTCAGGCCCGATCCCCAGGCTGCGGATGTCAGCAGGGCCAGGGCGCGCAGCGCGGCCGCGTCCGAGACCGCGCCGTCGGCGGCCTGTTCGGAGGTGAGCACCAGGCAGGAGGAGTCGCTGGTCACCGACCACTCCCGGCTGCGGCGGGCGGACGACGGTCCCGGAATCCGCACGGCACGGTCCTCCTCGACCAGACCACGCATGTCGAAAGCCAGGTAGGTGGGCCGGTGGTCGGGATCGGCGGCCAGCAGATCGGTGGCGGTGGAGACGCCGGTCAGCACCATCAGGCTCGGGGTCGACGCGGCGACGGCACATGCGATGTCGGTGTCGAGCCGGTCACCGACGACCAGCGGGCGGGCGCTGCCGACCCGACGGACGGCGGCGTCCAACAGTGGTCGTTCGGGCTTGCCGGCGACCCGCGGGTGCAGGCCGGTGGCGGTGACCAGCGCGGCGACCATCGAACCGTTGCCCGGCAGCATGCCGCGGTCGGTCGGCAGGGTGGTGTCGACGTTGCAGGCGACCCAGTCCGCCCCGGCACGCAGCGCGATACAACCCTCGGCCAGGTTGCGCCAGCCGGTGTCCGGCGAATGACCCTGGACCACCGCGACCGGGTCGTCCTCGGCCAACCGGACCGGCTCCAGCCCGGCCTGCCGCACCGACTCCTCTAGCCAGGGTGCCCCGATGACCAGCACCTTCGAGCCGGCCGGATGCCGGTCGGCGAGCATGACGGCGGCCGCCTGCGGCGAGGTCAGCACGTCGTCTGCGTCGGCGGCGACCCCCATTGAGGTGAGCGCTGCCGCCACCTCCGCCGGCGGCCGGGACGCATTGTTGGTGACGAAGACCGACTTGGCGCCCAGCACGGCGGCTCGGGAAAGCGCTGGAGCCACGTGATCGATGGGCTGACCACCCAGGTACACGGTGCCGTCCAGGTCGAGCAGCAGCGCGTCGTGAGCCTGCGCCAGGGTGGTCATCGATCTCCCGTCTGCGAATCGTCGGAGAACAGCACGACAGTCAAGTCACCGGGTGGAGCACCGCTCGCGAGATCGGTGACGTCATCGGTCAGGTCATTGTCGGTGTTCGGCTCGGGATCGGCGCGCGCGACCGACCCTTGCGCATCGTCGGCCCCGGCCGGTGCGTCGGACGTGCCCTCGCCCGCACCGGTGGGTGCCGGGCCGGCCGCTTTCCGATCGGCCGGCTGATCGGTGTCGGTCACTCCGCTGCCGCCTGCGGGATGGCTGGATCCCCCCTCGGGTTCGCCGTCGTCCGCCTCGGCGGGCTCTGCTTCGACACCGGCCGACGCCGACGCGCCTACCGACGCGGCCAGCTGTTCGACCCGTTCGAGGGCGTCGGTATCCTCATCGATGTCGGCGTTCGCAGCCCGGATGAACCAGGTCAGCGCCTCCGGTCCGCGGCCTGCCCGGTCCAGCAGGTCGGCGTAGGTGTAGGCGAGCCGCGGATGCTCGGCGAGCCGCGGGACCCCGAACTGTTCCAGGTGGGCGAGCGCGGCATCGGTCTGCCCGAGGTCGGCGCGGGCACCGGCGACCACGGTGGCCAACTCGACCTTGCCGTCGTCGTCCAACTCGGCCGCCTGTGCCGAGCGGGACAGTTCGATCGCCTTCTCCGGGTGGCCCAGCGCCCGCTCGCAGTCCGCAAGGATCGCGAGATGGCCGGGACCGCCGCCCATCCGGCGCGCGGCGCGGAGTTCACCGATCGCCTCCGCCCACTCGCCCGCCCGGTACGCGACGAGGCCGACGGTCTCCCGGACCACCGCGATCCGCCCACCCCGCGCCCGGGCGGCCCGGGCGTGCCACCACGCGGTCTGCGGCTCATCGTCGGCAAGCGTGCTGGCCGCGACCAGGTGCGCGGCGACCCACGCGGCGTTGTCCTTGCTCAGCCCGCGCAGGTCGCGGCGGGCGTCGGCATCCAGGGCGTCCGGGGTTGCCCAGTCGGGTAGCTCGGGCCAGGTCTCGCCGATGTCCTCGGCGCGGCGACGGGACCCGGTTTCCGGGATGCGGGGCGAATCGGTGTGCTCTGGTTGTGCGTCCCGGTCGCGGTCGGGTCGGTGCCGGTCGGGTCGCTCCCTTTCGGGCCGGTCCCGGTCGGGCCATCGGCGTTCTGGTCGGTCGCCCGCGGGCGCGGGCCGGTCCGGGCCCGGCCCTGGACCTTGCCGCGTTCCGGTGTCGGCCCACAGCCCGGCACTCAGGTCCCCACCGAAGTCCGGGCCGGTCCGGTCCTCGCGCCGCTCGCGCGGCCGGTCCCTGCCCCGATCGGATCGGTGCTCGGCTTTCCGCCGGTCGTCCCTAGGTCGGTCAGGTCCGTCGAACGGGCGTCCGGCGGTCCGGCGGTCACGGCCAGCCGCCTGGTCCCGACGGTCCGGCCGATCCCGCCGATCGCCGGCGGCATACTCGGGGCCGGAATCCCGCTCCGACCAAGGGCTGTCGGGACGGCCCCGGTCGTACCGATCGCCGGCGCGGCGCTCCGGTCGGCGATCGCTGTCCTGCCGACGGTCGTCGCGGTACGACGACCGGGGGTACCGATCGCCGTCCCGGTCACGGGACGAACGTCGATCGTCACGCGGGCCGCGATCGTCACGCGGACCACGGTCGTCGCGAGGCCCACGGTCGTCACGAGGCCGGCGGTGATCGCGGTCCCGCTCCCGGGGCCGGTCGCCGCGGTCCCACCGCGCGCGCGGACCTCCGCCATATTCTCTGTCGCCGTCGCGACCGCGGTCATCGGTGCGGCGGCCCCGCTCGTCCGGTCCGGACCATCGCCGGGGGGCGTCGCGCCGGTCCTCCGGCCGCCGGTCCTGCCTGCCGTGGCGGTCGTCTCCGCCCGACCGGACATCACGTGCACCGCGGTCGTCCCGTCCGGCCCGGTCGCGGCTCGGCGCGCTGTCGCTTCGGTCCCGGCGATCCCCACGGTCGCCCGGCGCACGGTCGTACCGAGGCGCACGGTCGTACCGAGGCGCACGGTCGTACCGGGACGCGCTGTCGTCGCGAGCCGGCCAGTCGCGTCGCGGGCGATCCCGATCGGTTGACCGATCCCACTCGCGGCTCCGAGGTCGTTCGGGTCGGTCGTCACGGTTCCGGTCACGGCGACCCCACTGGTCGCCGCCCGATCCTCGATCGGATCGTCGATCATCCCGACCGCGGTCGTCGGAGACCGTGCCACGGTCGCGGTACTGCCGCCGATCATCGAAACCGCGATCCCGGCCGCCTCTTTCATCTCCCGACCGGTCGCTGCGAGGCGATCGATCGGCCGCACCGGGACGCCGCCCGGTGCTCGGGCGGGGCTCCCGGGAAGCCGGTCGGCGGGACGGGCGGTCATCTCCACCGGGTCCGTTCCCGCGGTCGGAGCCCGGCCCACCCGAACGGTTGACGTATCGACCGCCGGATCCGCCGGAGCGATTGCCGTAGGTGACACGATCACGCGGAGTCCGCGCGGTGGAACGGTCGTCCTTGCCCCCGGAGCGAGACCAGGATCCCGATCGGCCACCGGTCGAGCCACTGCCGCTCGACGGCGCGGCCTCGCCGGCGGGTCGTTCGTCGGGTGAATCGTGCTCGCTCACCGGAGCGAACCGGTGGGCCGCGGCGACAGGAAATGCAAAGGCATGATGGGGATCTCGACAATCAGAGGCGGTGTGCCGGACCGAGCGCGCGATCGTGGCCCGGGTATGCGAAAGGGGAGGTCGCTTGCGGTGATCGCAAGTGACCTCCCCTTTCGCGGAAGAATGTCCGGCGGTGTCCTACTCTCCCACACCCCGGCGGGTGCAGTACCATCGGCGCAGTGAAGCT
>JBIOVW010000233.1:0-13275 GCA_044867945.1 Nakamurella sp.
GGTCGACCTCAACGCGGTCCTTCACCCGAATGGCGCCAAGAACACGTTCACGAGCAGTCAGGTCAGTTCAATCCGGGCAATCCTGGCGCACTGCGGCGAGGTCATCTACTGGGGCGGCGATTATCGCGGAACCACCGACGAGATGCATTTCGAGATCGACGTCGAGCCCGGCTCGGCAGCCCTGACCGAGCTGGTGCGCAAGATCAGGTCCGGCGGCGTGTCCGGTGGGCGCCAGGTCGGCATTCGGGCCAGGGCGAACGGCCGGGTGGTCTGCGCGGAGGCCGCCGGCGGGGCGTCGCTGATCGCCAGTCGGAGCGCGGTGGGGCCGTGGGAGACGTTCACGATGATCGACCGCGGCGGCGGCACGGTGGCGATGCGGGCCGCGGCGAACAACCGGTACGTCTGCGCCGAGAGCGCCGGTGGGTCGGCGCTCATCGCCAACCGGGCCGCGGTCGGGCAGTGGGAGACGTTCCGGCTGGTCACCAACAGCGACGGCTCGTTCAGCCTGCGTGCGCAGGCCAACGGCCGATACGTGTGCGCGGACGCCGCCGGCGGGGCACCCCTGATCGCGAATCGCGAGGCCATCGGGGCGTGGGAGAAGTTCGACCTCATCCGCTAGGACCGTGGGCCGCCCGAGTCGACCAAGCGTCCGCCGATTTGCCACATTCTGACCCTTCAGAATCGATTCAGAAGGGCCGAATGTGGCAAATCGATGGCCTGGGGCCTGGGGCGTGGCAAATCGATGAGCGTGGGCCCGGGCCGGTCAGCCCCGCGACAGGGCGGCCGCGATCAGCGCCCGGTCCGCCTGCCCGTCGGCACCGTCGAACTCCGGCGGCAGCGCGTCCACCGGCCAGAACCGCAGGTCGTCGGACTCCGCGGAGATCACCGGCTCGGCACCGGCCGGGGCGATGATCCGGAACCGGACGTCGAAGTGCCGGGTAGGGACGCCCAGTGAGCAGGTCACCGGGTGAATGTCCAGGTGCACCGGCACCGGGTCGATGCACAGCCCGGGGATGCCGGACTCTTCGGTCGCCTCGCGCAGCGCCGCGCGGGCCAGGGAGGCGTCCGCCCGTTCGCAGTGCCCGCCCAGCTGCACCCACCGGCCGATCCGCGGGTGCAGGGTGAGCAGCACCGAGCACCGGTCCGGGGTGAGCACCACCGCGCTGGCCGTGATGTGCCCCGGCGCGCACTTGCGGCGGGTCGCGTCGGGTCGTGCCGCCAGGAGGCCCAGGAAGCCCTCGCGCACGGCGGCCTGGCTCGGGTCGGGCGCCGGCCAGTTCGTCAGCACCGCGGTGACGTCGGCGTGCAGAGCGCGGTCGGCATCGGTCGTGCGGGCGATCCCGCTCATCGCATCACCAGGCCACCGCCCGCGGGTGGCCGTGGCCCGTCGACGGGCTCGCGCGGATGCCCGATCGCCACCGCGCCGAGCGGTTCCCAGTCGTTCGGAAGGTCCAGCACCGAGTGCACGACGGCCGGGCAGAAGATGGTCGACGAGATCCATGCCGACGCCAGACCCTCCGCGGCCAGCGCGACCAGCAGGGCCTGCACCGCCGCGCCGCCGGCCACGGTGAACATGGTGCGTTCGGCGGACCGTCGGCGTTCGTCCGGGTAGGCGTGCCGACCGTCCCCGGTGATCAGCGGCACCACGATCTCCGGAGCGTCCCGAAGCACCCGGCCGCGGGTGGTGCGGCGGGCGATCCGGTCGGCGCTCCAGCCGTCGGCGGCCAGGTCCGCCTCCCAGGCGGCGAGCATCGCCTCGAGCAGAGCGGGCCGGTGCTCGCGGACCCAGACGAACCGGACGGGACGGGTGTGGTGCGGGGCCGGCGCGGTGAGCGCGATGTCGACGCAGCGGGCGAGCACCGTCGGGTCGACCGGCTGCTCGGCGAACTCCCGCACGGTGCGCCGCACCAACACCGCCTCTCGGCGGCCCTGCTCGATCGCCAGGTCGGTGCCCAGCCGGAACAGGTCCTCTTCGCGTGGCCGGATCAGCGACCTTGCGGTGCGGTGCTCGGAATCAACTGGTCCGCCGGGCTGGGTCATTCCGCGGGCAACCGCGACCGGCACCTGGCTCAGCTTGCCCTTCACCAGGTCGCCGGCCGCCGCGAGCTCGTCCCCGACGGCGACCTGGGTGACGACCAGCTCGTTGCCGTGGGTGTCGACGTCCCCGCGGTGGTCTGTGAGCACCGGCACCCCGGCCGCGCCGATCGCCACGTCGGTGACACCCAGCCGCCAGGCCCGGCCCTGGGTGTCGGTGACGATCACGCCGACGTCCAGTCCGCTCTGGGCGAAGGTGGCCCGGATCCGGGCCGCGGAGGCGTCGGGATCATCGGGGAGCAGCGCGATCTCATCACCCAGGACGTTCGAGGCGTCGATCCCGGCGGCCGCCGCGACGATGCCCAGCCGGTTCTCCACGATCTTGGTGCGTCCGATCTGGGCAACCAGACGCACGGTTTCGTCGTCGATCAGCCTGCGGCGCAGGGTGTCCCGCTCCTGCGGGTCGGTCGGAGAGGGAACCAGCCGGCCCTCGACCTTGCTGACCACCTTGGAGGTGACCAACAGCACGTCACCGTCCTGCAGCCACGGGGCCGCGGCGGCTATCGCGGCGGCCAGGTCGTCGCCCGGCCGGAACTCGGGCAGCCCGGTTACCGGCAGCAGCTGCAGGCCGGTGGGCGCCGGGGCGTCGGCGGTGTCAGCCAAGACCGGCCACCTCCACGCAGGCGGCGACCATTGCCGCCGTGCGGTCCGGATCGGTCATCAACAGCGGTTGGGCCGCGACGGTGACCCCGGCGATGGTGGCCAGGTCGCCGTCCGCGATGAGGTAGGCGTCCAGCAGCCCGCCGGCCGACCGGGCGCCGTAGTGCCGGCCCACTCCTTCCGCAGTGACCGGCACGCCGACCGCCTCCAGACACCTGTCGGCGTACCCGCGGACCGGGGCACGGCCGATGATCGGCGACACCCCGACGACCGGTGCGCTCGTCGCGCGTAGGGCGTCGGCGATGCCCGGCACGGCCAGGATCGGGCCGACCGACACGACCGGGTTGGACGGCGCGACGAGCACCAGGTCGGCATCGGCGATGGTGTCCAGCACACCCGGGGCCGGGGACGACTCCTCGGCGCCGATCGGGGTGATGGACAGTGCCGGCAGCTTGGCCTGATAGCGGATCCACCACTCCTGGAAGTGCAGCGCGACCAGCGGCGCACGAGTACCCGCCGGCTCCGGCAAGGCGGTCGGGTCTTCGACGACGATGTGCGTCTCCACCCGGTCATCGGTCATCGGCAGCAGCGTGACCCCCGGGCGCCAACGGCGGCACAACGCGGCGGTGACGTCGGAGAGCCGGTAGCCGGCGTCCAGCATCCGGGTGCGCACGAGGTGGGTGGCGATGTCCCGGTCGCCGAGCGAGAACCAGGACGCCTCGGCGTCATAGCCGGCCAGCTCGCTGGACACGGTCCAGGTCTCGTCGGCCCGCCCCCAACCGCGTTGCAGGTCCGACACGCCGGCCAGGGTGTACATGCACGAGTCCAGGTCGGGACAGATCTGCAGATCGTGCAGCCGGATGTCGTCGGCGGTGTTGACGATCGCGGTGACGTGGTGCTCGGTGTCCTGCGCCGGCGGTCCGAAGGCGGACCACCCGAGGAACCGCTTCACGCCGAGCAGGAACTTCGCGCCGCCCACACCGCCGGCCAGGACCGTCATTCTCACGCCTGCCGATCCTGCCATCCACCGCGGGCTGCGCCGGCACGGTGCGGCCGCGTGCTGGTGCCGATCGGGATCAGACCGGAGCCAGGAACGCGGTCAGCGCGTCGGCGTACATGACCTGATCGGCCACCCCGCACAACTCGCGGATGGAGTGCATGGACAGGGTCGGCGCTCCGAAGTCGACGGTCGTCGCGCCGGTCAGCGCCGAGGTGATCGGCCCGACCGTCGACCCGCACGGTAGATCCGAACGCACCACGAACCGCTGCACCGGCACCCCCGCCTGCTCGCAGGCCAGCTCGAACGCGGCCGCGCCGGCCGCGCCGGTGGCGTACCGCAGCTGGCTGTTGATCTTGAGCACGGGTCCGCCGTTCATCGCGATGCGGTGGTTCGGTTCGTGCTTCTCGGGGTAGTTCGGGTGGGTGGCGTGCGCCATGTCGCCGGAGGCGATGACCGTGCCGGCCAGCGCCCGCAGCAGGTCCTCCCGTCCGCCGCCGGCGGCGAGCACGACCCGCTCGATCGTGGTGGCCAGCATGGTCGACTGCGCGCCCCGCTCGGAGACGCTGCCGACCTCCTCGTGGTCGAACAGGGCCAGCAGCTGCCGATGCGGCTGCGAACCGGACCGGATCAGGGCCCGCACCCCGGCAAAGCAGGTGGCCTGGTTGTCCAGCCGGGCACTGGCGATCAGCGCCCGGTCCAGCCCGATCCGCCGGGCCGGGGTGAGGTCGTGTGCCATCAGGTCCCAGCCCAGGATGTCCCTGCCGGCCAGACCGAGCCGGTCGGCGAGGAAGCCACGCAGGTCCCCGGGGTGGTCGCCCAGGCCCCAGTGCGGGGCCAGGTGGAGTTGCGGGTTGAGCACCAGGCCATCGGTGTTGACCCCGCGGTTCAGGTGGATGGCCAGCTCGGACACCCGCAGCAGCGGCTCGTCGACGGCGAGCAGCCGGGTGGTGCTGCCGGCGGCGTCGCGTACGGCCACCTGGCCGGCCAGGCCGAGGTCCCGGTCCACCCAGCTGGCCAGCAGCGGCCCGCCGTACACCTCGACGCCCAGCTGCTGCCATCCCTGGCTGGCCAGGTCCGGGTTCGGTTTGATCCGCAGCCCGGGGCTGTCGGTGTGTGCGCCGATGATGCGGAAAGGGGTCGCCGGGTCGCGCGACTCGCCGGTCCGCCAGGCGATCAGCGACCCACCGCGGATCAGGTAGTACGCGCCCGGCCCGGCCGGCCACCGCTCCCGTTCGTCCAGCCGCCCGAAACCGGCCGCCTCCAGCAGCGCCCCGGCGGTCGCGCAGGCGTGGAACGGGGTGGGGGAGGCGTCCAGGAAGGCGCAAAGCCCGCCCGCGGTGTCGTCGGCGATACGGTCATCGGTGGGATCGGCGCTCACCGAGGCACTCTCTCACTCGCAGTCGATCATGAAGAACACGCCCTCATCCGGCACGAATAAGGGCATGTCCTTCATGATCAACTGCAGGTGGGGGCGGGCCGCCGTCAGGCCCAGAAGCGGAAGAGCCCGGAGCCGATCCCGGCCAGCACGGAGTCCCCGCCGGCCCGGACGAACAGCTCGTTCGCCGCGCCGAACAGCACCCGGCTGACCTGCGGCACCGAGAACAGGATTACGAAAGCCACCAGCGGGATCCACGGCCGGGCCGGCCGCAGCCGCTCGGTGAACCGGGGCGACAGGTACGGCTCGAGGATGCCGAAGCCGTCGAAGCCTGGGATCGGCAGGATGTTCAGGATCCCGGCGACGAACTGCAGCAGCGCCAGGTAGGACAGCGCCGCCCCGAGCGGCGAGGAGATCGGCGCGGCCAGCACCGCCAGCAGCACGCCGCACAGGAAGTTGGTGGCCGGTCCGGCGGCCGAGACCAGGCTGGCGAACCAGCGGTGCCGCAACCGTCCCGGCTCCACCAGCACCGCCCCACCTGGCAGTGGGATCCCGCCGATGGCCAGCAGGATGATCGGCATGATCACCGAGGTGGCCAGGTCGGTGTAGCGCGCCGGGTTGAGCGTGAGGTAACCGCGGGCTCGCACCGAGGTGTCGCCGCCGGCGTAGGCCACCAGGGCGTGCGCGAACTCGTGCAGGCACAGGGTGATCACCCAGCCGCCGAGCACCACCACGAACACCCACACGCCCACGGGTACACCGAACGCGCCGGAGGTGGACTGCGCGGCGACGCCGGCACCCGCCGTGACGAGCACGACGACGGGAAAGATCCAGCTGCCACCCGTGGACTTGGCCATCCATCCAGTCTTCCCTTTGATCACGCACAGCGACGTGTGCCTCCGCTCACCCAACCAATGAGTCGAAACTTGGCGCGACGCGCCGTATAGCACTCGCCCGAGCTTGACGGGAGGCGAGACACACGGGTGTAATCACATCGGTGTCATTTCACCGGTCGTCCCCGATCAGATCCAGATGCCAGCGCAGAACAACCACGGTCGAGGGTGGCATAGGGCCTAGGGCTCCGGTGAGTCGGTGGCCGGCAGCGACACGATCGCCGCCGGCTGCACAGCAAGGACAGTGAGGAAGCAGCACGTGACCAACCTGGGGGTGCCCACCATGCGGCAGATTCCCTTCTCGCCGGTCGAGACCGGCGAACCGGAATGGCACGAAAGAGCACTGTGCGCTCAGACGGATCCCGAGGCGTTCTTCCCCGAGAAGGGGGGCTCGACCCGCGAGGCCAAGAAGATCTGCACCGGGTGTGAGGTGCGGGCCGAGTGCCTGGCCTACGCGCTGGCCCACGACGAGCGGTTCGGCATCTGGGGTGGGTTGAGCGAGCGCGAACGCCGCCGGCTCAAGCGCGCCGCCGGCTGAGCGAGGCTTGCCGAGCGAATCAACGTCACAGTGCCGGGATCCCGCGGGACGACCGAGCTCGCGAGGTGTCCCGCGAAGGGTCGCGGCTGAGCGAGGCTTGCCGAGCGAATCAATGTCCCGGCTGAGCGAGCGGGCAACTCCTCGTCCGGCCTGGGTGAGAAGGCCATCCGGCCTGGGTGAGAAGCGGTCCAGCCGACGCTGCGACCCGTAACGTCGAGAACGTGCGGCTCATCCTCAACATCATCTGGCTCGTGCTCTGCGGTTTCTGGATGTTCCTGGCCTACGTCCTCACCGGGATCATCGCCTGCATCCTGATCATCACGATTCCCTTCGGCATCGCGTCTTTCCGGATCGCCGGGTTCGCCCTGTGGCCGTTCGGCCGCACGATGGTCAACCGGCCGGACGCCGGGTCGCCGTCGTTCATCGGCAACGTCATCTGGTTCATCGTCGCCGGGCTGTGGCTGGCCATTGGTCACCTGGTCACCGGGCTGGCGCTGTGCCTGACGATCATCGGGATCCCGCTGGCCATCGCCAACTTCAAGCTGATCCCGGTCTCGATGGCGCCGTTGGGCAAGCAGATCGTCAAACTGAACGACCCGTACGCCCTGCAGACGGTCAGCTGACCGGTCCGTCGCCCTCGTCGGGTTCGCCGAGCACCGCGGACAGCTGTTCGCCGAGCACCTCGGCCACCAGGTCGCCCAGCTCACCGGCGTCACCGGACCGAACCTCCAACGGCCGCCGGTAGACCACGATCCGGGCCTTCGTCGGGCGCCCTCGACTGTCCATGCCGGGCGGTAGGAACCGGGTGAGCGGCACACCGGCGTCCAGCACGACCTCGTCGGACGCGATCTCGGGCCCATCGGGTGGGACCGCCGGCACCTCGTCAACTGCGAACTCGAGGGATTCGAGCCGGCCCGGCCAGCGGACCTCCATCTCGGCCACCGCCTCGAGCACCGCCTGGTCGAACCGCTGGGCCCGGGTCCGCGACGCGGGGACGTCGGTCGGCAGGAGCGGGGTGCGCAGGCCGCGGCCGCGGCGGTCCCGGCGGACCCGCTCGGTCGCGTCCGGTGGGGCGGGGGAGCGGCGGGGCAGGTACGGCCGGGTCGGCCTCGACGCCCGCCCGGAAAGGGCGGGGCGGGCGCGGCGGTGATCGGGTTCCGGGCCGGACATGACCGGGTCAGTATGGCGGTCGGCGGCCGGCTGCCGGGCATCGGCGCCAGGGTCGACCCACGGACCCCGCGCACCGGCTGATTCGGCGAGCGGCAGGCGCGGTCGCCGCCCGATCAGCGCCGACGCCGCGCGGCGGCCTCGGTCCGGCGTGCCGCAGCACCGCGCGCGGGCGCGCCGCGTTATCGTGCCGCAGTGGCCAGACTGCGTCGATGCTCACGGAACGGGTGCACCAACCCGGCCGTCGCGACTCTGACGTTCGCCTATGCCGATTCGACGGCCGTCGTCGGCCCGCTGGCCACCGCCGCGGAACCGCACTCGTACGACCTGTGCTCGGCACATGCCCAGGGGTTGACCGCCCCCAAGGGCTGGGAGGTGGTGCGGCCGGACGATGAAATGGCGGACTCCGCCGCCCGCAACGACGATCTCGAGGCGCTGGCCGACGCCGTGCGGGAGGCCGGCCGGGCGGAGCGCTTCGCCGAACCCGAGCCGATCGAGGGCAACCGGCGCGGCCACCTGCGGGTGTTGCGATCCCCGGACGCCTGACCGCACCGGTCGAACGCCCGGCGAACCGACCCGGACCTGCGGCGACGCCCACGACGTATCCCCGGGTACCGGCAGGGCGTGCGCGGGTAGGGTCCCTTGGTGGATGTAGGTCGTCCCGCGCCACCGCGCCGGTGGTCCAGCGGACGGCCTCATCCGGCAATTCGTCGCCGCGCGCGTCGGCGCGGGCGCAGATCGAGAGGATTGATGTCGTGGCGGGACCGACCTCGGCCGTCGACACGACCGGCACGGACGAGAGCAGGCTGACCTCGTTCGTCAAGGCCTACGACGTCCGTGGGCTGGTCGGATCGCAACTGACCTCGGACGTCGCGAGGGCCATCGGCTACGCGTTCGCCCGGTTCCTGCGCCCGGATGCCCGGTCCGTGGTCGTCGCCCACGACATGCGGGATTCGTCGCCCGGACTCGCCGCCGCGTTCGCCGAGGGAGTGACCACCGCCGGACTGGATGTGGTGATGGCCGGGCTCGGATCGACGGACATGCTCTACTTCGCGGCCGGACACCTGAACATGCCCGGTGCGATGTTCACCGCCTCGCACAACCCGGCCAAGTACAACGGCATCAAGATGTGCCTGGCCGGGGCCGTGCCGATCAGCCTGGACAGCGGGCTGGCCCTGGTCCGCGACGAGGCGCAGGACCTGCTGGACACCGGTTGGGACGCCGCGAGGCTGGCCGCCGACCGGGTCGGCACGCTCAGCCAGCAGGATCTGCTGGCCGCCTACGCCGAATATCTGCATTCGCTGGTCGACATGACCGCCATCCGGCCACTGCACGTGGTCGTCGATGCCGGCAACGGGATGGCCGGTTACACCGTGCCCGCCGTGTTCGCGGGTCTGCCGCTGCGGGTCGAGCCGATGTACTTCGAGCTCGACGGATCGTTCCCCAACCATGAGGCCAACCCGCTCGATCCGGCCAATCTGGTCGATCTGCAGACCAGGATGCGCGAGGTCGGCGCGGACATCGGCCTGGCCTTCGACGGCGACGCGGATCGGTGCTTCGTCGTCGACGAACGCGGTGAGCCCGTCTCGCCGAGCGCGATCACCGCGCTGGTGGCCACCCGGGAGCTACGCCGCCATCCCGGCGCGAAGATCCTGTACAACCTGATCTCCTCCCGCGCCGTGCCGGAGATCGTCGCAGAGGCCGGCGGCACGCCCGTTCGCACCCGCGTCGGGCACTCCTACATCAAGGCCGAGATGGTCCGCACCGGAGCGGTTTTCGGTGGTGAGCACTCAGCCCACTACTACTTCGCCGACTTCTTCCGGGCCGACACCGGCATGCTCGCCGCGCTGCACGTGTTGGCCGCGCTGGGCGGGCAGGGTCGGCCGCTGTCGGATTTCACCGCCGAGTTCGACCGGTACGCCGACTCCGGTGAGATCAACTCGACCGTCGCCGACGTGCCCGCCAAGTTGGCCGACATCACGGCATGGGCGGCCGAACACGGCGGGGAGATCGACCGGATGGACGGGATCACCGTCTCCCTCGACGACGGGCGGTGGTTCAACGTGCGGCCCAGCAACACCGAGCCGCTGCTCCGGCTCAACGTGGAGGCCCGCTCCGTCGAGGCGATGGGCGCGCTCCGGGACGAGATCCTCGGGCTGATCCGCGGCTGACCCCCGCGTCACCCGTCGCGGGGGATGGCCCCGACCGGGCGATCGGGTCACCATGATCGCCACCTGCCGACGACAGAAAGGCTCCGCTGATGTCAGGACCGGACTCGGGACCACCGCGACTGGATCCGGTCCTGCTCGACGTGTTGGCCTGCCCGGCGCAGGACCATGCGCCGTTGACCCTCGGGGCCCCGGGCGACCCGAATGCGAACGCGCTGACCTGCACCCGGTGTGGCCGCATTTTCCCGATCCGGGACGGCATTCCGGTGCTGCTGCTCGATGAGGCCACCGGAGGACCCTCATGACGGTGGATCTGCACGAACCGGATGCGCTGGTGGCGGCCGATGTCGCCGGGCTGCTGCCCTCCGCGGCGCTGGCCGGCGCCCTGGTCCGGGCCACCGCCGAGCAGGTCACGCCGTTCACCGACTTCGGCCGGCCCCGCGCGCTGGTGGTGATCGGGGCGAATGCGGCGGTCGACACGGCCCTGCTGTCCGCGCTGGTCGGGGACGTGCCCGCGCCGGTGGTCACCGGCACCTCGCTGCCGTCCTGGGTGGGGCCGCTGGACATCGTCGTCGTGCTGGCGTCCGTGGTCGACGACATCGCCTGCGCCCAGGCCGCCAACCAGGCCGCCAGGCGCGGCGCCCGGGTCATCGTCCGGGCCGCCGCCGACGGGCCCGTCGCCGATGCCGCGGCCGGTTCGACGCTGCTGGAGCCCCTGGTCCCGGTCACCGAGGCACTGGCCGGCGTCGCCCGGCTGACCGTGCTGATCGGGGTCGCCGCGGCAGCGGGATTCGGCCGGCGGCCCGATTTCCTGGCCGCGGCCGACCAGCTCGACGCGCTGGCGGTGGCCTGCCATCCGTCGTCGGAGTTCTTCGTCAATCCGGCGCTGACCCTTGCCGAGCACCTGTCCGCCGGCACCCCGCTGATCATCGGCACCGATCCGGTCGCCGACGCACTTGCCGGCTACACCTGCCGCTCGCTCGCCGTGCTGTCCGGGTACCTCGGAGCGCCGTTGCTGTCCTACGAAGCGGCCGGTTCACCCCCGGTGCTGGCCAGCGCGGCCCGCACCGACGGTCCGGCCGGGACCTTCCACGACCCATTTCTGGACAACGCCGCCGACGCATCGGATGTCGGTCAGACGGTGAGCAGCGTGCTGGTCGTCGGGCCGTCCGCCCAGGGCACCGGCCCCGCCCCGCTGGGTTCCGGACTGCTGCCGCTGGAATCGTTACCGGCGTTCGGCACCGAGCCGGTCGACCCCAACCGCGGGCCCGCAGCGCCGCGGTCGCCGCTGGCCGCCGCCCTGCAAACCGCGCTGCCGCGGGCGATCAGCATCGGCCCGGAGGAACTGCCCACGCTGGACGCGTCCGACGCGGGCCAACATCCGCTGCCGGTGCGCGACGCGTTCAGCTGGACCCTGGCGATGATGGCCCGGATCGACTTCGCCGCGGTCTACGTTGGACTTCGATCGGGGGCGCGGCCGCCGATGGACAGCCCGGACGGCCTCGGTCGTCCGGGCAGCGGCGTGTTCCATCCGCAGTCGACGGGGGCCAGTGCGGCCTGGAGTGACAGGGAGTCCGGTTCGTGGAGTTGATGCGCAACCGGATCCGGCCGTACGCCTGGGGGTCACGCACGGCCATCGCCGATCTGCTCGGTGAGCCCAGCCCGGCGCCGCATCCGCAGGCCGAGCTGTGGATCGGCGCCCACCCGGCGGATTCGTCGTTCCTGCTCGGCGACTCGGTCGACACCGCCGATGTCGGCGAGTCGACCGGCCGGCCGCTCACCGAGGCGATCGTCGCCGACCCGGTGGGCACCATGGGGGCCGCGGTGCGGGACCGGTTCGGCGCCCGGCTGCCGTTCCTGCTCAAGGTGCTGGCAGCCGCCGAACCGCTGTCCCTGCAGGCGCATCCCTCGTCGGCGCAGGCCGAGCGCGGGTTCGCGCTGGAGGAGGCGGCCGGAATCCCGCTGACCTCACCGCAGCGCAACTACCGGGACAGCTGGCACAAGCCGGAGCTGATCTGCGCGCTCACCGAGTTCGAGGCGCTGTGCGGCTTCCGGGAGCCGTCGCGGACCGTGCACCTGCTGGCCGCTCTCGAGGTGCCGGCGCTGGACCACTATCTGGGCCTGCTGTCCGGGCAGCCGGACGAGCACGGCACCAGGGCGCTGTTCTCCTCGCTCATCACCATCCCGCCGTCCACCCTGGGCCCGCTGCTGTCGGACGTGCTCGCCGCCTGCGTGAACCGGGTGCAGCAGGGCGGCGAGTTCGCCACCGAGTACCGGACCGCGCTGGCCCTGGGCGAGCGGTACCCGGGGGATCCAGGGGTGCTCGCCTCGCTGCTGCTCAACCGGATCACCCTGCAGCCCGGCCAGGCGCTGTACCTGCCCGGCGGCAACCTGCACGCCTACCTGGCCGGAGTGGGCATCGAGATCATGGCCAACTCGGACAACGTGCTCCGTGGCGGCCTGACGCCCAAGCACGTGGACGTCCCCGAGCTGATGAAGGTGCTCGACTTCAGCCCGGGCGACCAGCCGATCCTGCACGGGGACCCGGGCATCGACGGGGAGTGGGTGTACCGGACCCCCGCGCCGGAGTTCCGGTTGTCCCGGCTCGAGTCGTCACCGGACAAGCGCGAGATCACCCATCCCGGACCGCAGGTCCTGCTGGTGGTCGAGGGCAAGGTGGAGGTGACCGATGGCCAGGGCAGGTCGCTGACCCTGCCGCGCGGCCGGTCGGTGTGGATCGGTGCGCACGACGGCCCTGTCTGGGTGAGCGGCCCCGGCACCGCGTTCCGGGCCACCGACGGCCTGGGCTAGTCGGCCGAGCCTGCGAGGTCCCCGTCGGCCGGCCAAGGCGGGCGCCCGGAGCGCCATCCAGCGGGCGAGGTGGGTCACGGCTACGGTCGGAGGCCACGCACCGATCCGGGCAAGCCGCACCCGACCACTGGAGGACGATCGTGTCCGTCTGGCGCACCAAGTCCGTCGAGCAATCGATCCAGGACACCGACGAGCCGGGCCACAAGCTCAAGCGCAGCCTGTCGGCGTGGGACCTGACGATCTTCGGTGTCGCGGTCGTCATCGGCGCCGGCATCTTCACCCTCACCGCACGGGTGGCCGCCACGGTCGCCGGTCCGGCCGTGTCCATCTCCTTCGTGATCGCGGCGATCGCCTGCGGCCTGGCCGCGATGTGCTACGCCGAGTTCGCCTCGACCGTGCCGGTCGCCGGCTCCGCCTACACGTTCTCCTACGCGACCCTGGGTGAGCTGATCGCCTGGATCATCGGCTGGGACCTGGTCCTCGAATATGCCATGAGCGCCGCCACCGTCGCTTCGGTGTGGGGCAACTACTTCAACGTCTTGACCGACACGCTGTTCCAATGGCGCGTGCCCGACCGATGGTGTAACGACCCGTTCTCGCTCAACGGGGCGTACTTGAACCTGCCGGCC
>JBIOVW010000234.1:0-14375 GCA_044867945.1 Nakamurella sp.
GTGTCTCTGGTGCCGTACCTGGCGCCGTCCGGCGAGCTGAAGACCAAGCCGACCCAGCACTCGGTGGCTGCGCTGCGCAACATCGGCATCCAGCCGGACGCACTGATCTGCCGCTCCGACCGGGACATCCCCGAGAACCTCAAGCGCAAGATCTCGCTGATGTGCGACGTCGACGCCGAGGCCGTGATCTCCACCCCGGACGCACCGTCCATCTACGACATCCCCAGGGTGCTGCACCGGGAGGGCCTGGACGCCTATGTGGTACGCCGGCTCAACCTGAGCTTTCACGACGTCGACTGGACCACCTGGGGTGGCCTGCTGGAGCGGGTGCACCACCCGGCGGAGACGGTGCGCATCGCGGTGGTCGGCAAGTACATCGACCTGCCGGACGCGTACCTGTCGGTGACCGAGGCGCTGCGCGCCGGCGGCTTCGGCAACAACACGCGCACCGAACTCGTCTGGGTCGCCTCGGACGACTGCATCACTCCGGCCGGGGCCGCCGCGGCGCTGGCGGACGTGCAGGGCGTGCTGATCCCCGGCGGGTTCGGGGTTCGCGGCATTGAGGGCAAGATCGGGGCGATCACCTACGCCCGGGTAAACCGGATCCCGATCCTGGGGCTGTGTCTGGGCCTGCAGTGCATGGTCATCGAGGTGGCCCGGCAGCTGGCCGACCTGGGCGGGGCGAACTCGGCGGAGTTCGACGCGAACGCCGCCGATCCGGTCATCGCCACCATGGCTGACCAGCACGACGTGCTGTCCGGGGCCAAGGACATGGGCGGCACCATGCGGCTGGGATCCTATCCGGCGCGGCTGGCGCCCGGCTCGCTGGTCGCCGAGATCTACGGCAGCACCTCGGTGTCCGAGCGGCACCGGCACCGCTACGAGGTGAACAACGCCTACCGGGAAGTCCTGGAATCCGCGGGTCTGCGGCTGTCCGGGACGTCCCCCGACTCGTCGCTGGTCGAGTTCGTCGAGCTGGACCGGGAGCTGCACCCGTTCATGGTCGCCACCCAGGCGCACCCGGAGTTCAAGTCCCGACCCACCCGGCCGCACCCGCTGTTCGCCGCGTTCGTCCGGGCCGCACTCGACTACCTGGAGTCCGAGCGGCTGCCGCTCGCCGACGACGAACCGGCCCGGGATCGTCAGGAACTGGTCACCGGCGCGGTGTCCGGATGACCGGCGAAGGGCACGACTTCACCGTCGTGGCCAGTACGCCGATCTTCGACGGCAAGGTCCTGTCGTTGCGCGTCGACGACGTGCGAATGCCCGGCGGCGGCACCGGCAAGCGGGAGATCGTCGGGCACGGCGGTGCGGTGTCGGTGGCGGCGCTTGACTCCACCGACCCGGACACCGCGAACGTGCTGCTGATCGAGCAGTACCGGCATGCGGTCGGACGCCGGCTGTGGGAGTTGCCGGCCGGGCTGCTGGACGTGCCGGACGAGCCCGCACAGCCAGCCGCCGAGCGGGAATTGTTGGAGGAGACCGGGTTTCGAGCTGAGCGCTGGTCGGTGCTGCTGGACGTGGCGACCTCGCCGGGATTCTCCGAGGAGACCGTGCGGATCTTCCTGGCCACCGGCCTGACCATGGTGGGACGACCGGACGGCGAGGACAACGAGGAGGCCGAGCTGCGGGTGGTGCTGGTGCCGCTGCGGGTCGCGGTGCAGGCGGCGTTGGCCGGGTCGATCGTCAACGTGATGGCGGTCGCCGGGGTGCTGGCCGCCGACGCGGTGCTGCGCGGCACGGTGCGGCTGGTGCCGCGGCCGGACCCCGCCCCCGATGCGGACGCGGATGCGCCGTGGGCGGTGCATCGCGGCGCCGGCACGCCCAGCGCGCCTGTCCTGGACGGGTCGAAGGAGCTGTGACCTGACCTCGCGCGCGCCGGACCTGGCGGCCGAGCCGTCCGCGGAACTGTCCGCGGCGCTGCGCGGCTATCTGGACCATCTCGCCGTGGAGCGTGGCGTCGCCCGGAACACGCTGCTGTCCTACCGCCGCGACCTGCGGCGGTACCTGCACTTCCTGGCCGCCGCGGGCCGCAACCGGGTCGCCGAAGTGACCGCCGCCGACGTGTCCGATTTTCTGGTGTGCCTGCGTACCGGCGCCGACGGGCGGCCGCCATTGGCCGCCTCGTCCGCGGCCAGGGCGGTGGTCGCAGCCAGGGGGTGGCACCGTTTCCTGCTCAATGAGGGCACCACGGACGCCGACCCCGCGCGGGACGTCCGGCCGCCGACCCCGGCCCGTCGGCTGCCGAAGGCGCTACCGGTCGACGCCGTCGCCCGGCTGATCGAGGCCGCGGGCGACGACGGTCCCCGCGGCCTGCGGGACCGTGCCCTGCTGGAGCTGCTGTACGCGACCGGTGCCCGGATCAGCGAGGCCGTGGGGCTGGACGTCGACGACATCGACCTTGGTCCGGACCGAGCCGAACCCGCGCCGGTTTCGGTGGTCCGGCTCCGCGGCAAGGGCTCGAAGGAGCGCCTGGTGCCGGTGGGTTCCTACGCGCTGCGCGCGCTGGAGGCCTACCTGGTGCGCGGTCGGCCCGCGCTCGCGGCCGCGACCGGACGCGCCGCCGGCCACCCCAGGGGCGCGCTGTTCCTGAATGTCCGCGGCGGCCGACTCTCCCGCCAGAGCGCCTGGCAGGTGCTCGCCGACACCGCCCGCCGGGCCGGCCTGCCGGCCGCGGGGGTCTCGCCGCACACCCTGCGGCATTCGTTCGCGACCCATCTGCTGGAGGGCGGCGCGGACGTTCGCTCGGTCCAGGAGCTCCTCGGCCACGCCTCGGTCACCACCACGCAGATCTACACCCTGGTCACCGTGGACTCGCTGCGCGAGGTCTACGCGACCGCGCACCCTCGCGCGCGGTAGGCCCCGCTCGTGTCAGATCGGTGACGCTCGGTGCACATGGACCTCCGATGTATCAGTCAGACGGGTCACAACTCCTTGGTGCAGCGCATCGCCATTGGAGCCTTGGAGGTATTTCAGTGACCGTCACCCCGATCCGAGCCGGCGGCACCCACCTGGCCTCCGACATGGTCCTGGTGCACAAGGTGTTCCGGCGCGAGCTCGGACTGCTGCCCACCCTGGTCGCTGCGGTTCCGCAGGGTCGGGCCGAGCGGGCCACGCTGCTGGCCAAGCACTACCGCGAGCTGGCCACTGCGCTGCGGCACCACCACGCCGCCGAGCGTGATCTGCTGTGGCGCCGGCTGGCCGAACGGGCGCCGCTGGACCCGGCGGTCCGGGATGCCGTGGAGGGCTGGCATCGCCGGCACGACGAGCTGATCGACGAGCTGGACGGCATGCTCGACCACTGGGTCGCCGCCGCCGATCCCGATGTGCGCGACCTGCTGGTGGACATCCTCGCCGAATTGGCGAACGCCGTCACCGAGCATCTGGACCTGGTCGAGTCCCGGGTGCTGCCCGAGGTCGACCGGCATTTCACGGGTCGGGAATGGCTCGCCCTGGGCCTGCGTGCGGCCAGTGGGATCCCGCTGAACCGGATGGCCTGGATGCTCGGCGCGATGCTGGAGGACGCCACCGACGCCGAGCGGCGGAATCTGATGGGCAAGGTCCCCGGCCCGGCGCGGCTGCTGTACAAGATGGTCGGCCAGGAGCAGTACGTCCGGGAGATGCGGGTATTGCGGGATCAGGCCGCGGCCTGACCGCAGGCCGAGCCGATAGCCAAGCCCAATCTTGCATGATCATTCGCATGCGTTCTGACCTGCAGGTAAGGCAGTACTACCTTGCTAGCGCCTGGTGTCCTTGAGGGCTAGCGTGGGGACGACCCCGGGGAACGCCGCCCCCGGGCGCCGGGTTCCGATGCCGCACCGCCGCGCCGCGCCGGCCCGGAGTTCGAGTCGGCCCGACGGAGGAATCATGACCGCTGTCCTGGAGATGCGGCCCATTGCCGAATGCACGGTGGCCGGTTGCTCGTACAACGATCACTCGAACTGCCATGCGTTCGCCATCACGGTGGGCGGCAAGGCCACCGGTGACGCCGAATGCGCGACCTTCATCCCGCTGTCCGCGAAGGGTGGCCTGGCCAAGGTGACCGGACACGTCGGGGCGTGTCAACGGGCGGACTGTGTGCACAACGAGTCCCTCGAGTGCACCGCGAGCTCGGTGAGGATCGGTGCGGGCGCCGACGCCGCCGATTGCCTGACCTTCCAGGCCCGCTGAGCGTAGTCATCGAACCAGGCAAGGGCCGCGAACCCGCGAGGGGTTCGCGGCCCTTTGCCGTCGGAAGCGTCATCAGGGCGACTTGGCCTCCACCACCTCCGGGTGTCTGCGCTTCTTGCGCGCTCCCGGTTCCTTCTTGGTCAGCACCGGCTCGTCGCCGAGGAACAGTTGCAACCACTTGGCGTCCGGGTCGACGTCGACCATGATCGCCTTGACCAGCAGGCTGGCCGGGATCGCCAGGATCGCGCCGAGCGGTCCCAGCAGGAACGCCCAGAGGATCAGCGACAGGAAGCTCATCGTGGTGGTCAGCCCGACCGCGTCGCCGACGAACTTGGGCTGCAGCACCGACTGGATGATGAAGTTCAGCACGCAGTAGACCACGATGACGGTGATCGCCAGGCTGGGTCCGCCGACCAGCAGCCCGAGCAGTGCGGGCGGGATGAGCCCGATGATGAACCCGATGTTGGGGATGTAGTTCGTCACGAACGCCAGCAATGCCCACAGGCCGGCGGCGGGAATGCCCAGGATCAGCAGCGCGGCACCGTCCAGGACGGCCACGATGCCGCCGAAGATCGTCGCGACGGCGAAGTACTTGCGGGTGCCGGCCGCGAACTGTCCCAGCGCGTTGAGCGCGGGTTCGCGCCCGGGACGGTGCTTGACCATCCGGTCGCTGAAGACCGAGCCGTCGACCGCCAGGAAGATCAGCAGCGTGATGATGAAGAACAGCGAGGTCAGCACGCTCAGCACGCTGGACAGCAGGGCCGCGACGTAGCCCAGGATCGAGCTGCGGTCGATGCTGGACAACATGCTCTGGATCTGTTCCTGGGTCACCCCCATCCCGGCCAGCCAGCTCCGCAGGCCGGTGAGTTCGGACTGCAGCTGATCGGCGTACTGGGGCATCAGGCCGACGAATTGGGCGACGCCGACCGCGGCGGCCACCACGAGTCCGATGATGATCGCGTACACGCCGAGGATGACCACCAGGGTGGCCAGCCAGCGCGGTGCCCCACGGCGGATCATCATGCCGCGCAACGGGTCCACCGTGATGGTGAGCACCAGGGCGAGGAAGATCGGGCCGATCAGGTCGGGGACCGCGTGGATCCCGCCGGCCACCACCACCCCGGCCGCCAGCCCCAGCATGATGATCAGGCCGCGGGGCAGCCCGTAGCCGTGGGTGACCCGGACGCCGGTGTGATGGAGCGGAGCCTGAGCGTGGGTTGCCGAGCCGTCGGCACTTGCCGTTTCCAGGGCATGTTCGGGCGGGTTCGCCATTGTCGATCCGTTCTCTCGTCGAGCACGACGGGGCGACCCTGCCCGAGGCAGCCCCTGAAGGGTGCCGAGCACGGCGAGCGCCGCCGGGACACTGCTGACCGTGCCTGATGCCGGTTTGGCCGACATCATCCCGGATGGATGAAGTGATCACGGCACGGACCCCGTTGAATGAGTCCGAACCTGAATGAGATCGAGATCTGGGTGCCGGTCCGGCGGCGCGGCCGGCCGTCGGAGCGGGAGGGGCGCGATGACCGGTAACACGGCGGTGACCGGTAACACAGCGGTGACTGGTGACACGGCGGTGACCGGCGGCGGGACGGAACCCGCGGCGGGTTCGGTGTGGCGCACGGTGGACCGCGGGCCCCAGGCCAAGGTGTGGCGGGCTCTGTCGATCGTGCTGCTGGTGATCGGGTGCGTGCTGACCCCGGCGGCGGTGACCGTCCGGTGGGCCAGCAACCTGGTGACCGACCAGGATGCCTACCTGGCCGCGGTCGAGCCGCTGGCCACCGATCCGGTCATCACCACGGCCTTGGAGAACCGGCTGACCAGCGCGATCGACGAGCAGATCAGCAAATTGCAGCTGGCCGACCGGATCGGCGACGAACTCGAGACCTTGGGCCTGCCGCCCAAGCTGGCCACGCTGGCAACCGGTTACCTGGCCACGTTCCGGGCCGACATCACCGACGCGGTCGACCGGATGGTCAACGAACTGGTCACCAGTCCGAAGATGGCCGAGCTGTGGAACGCCGCGAACGCCAAGGCGCACACCGTGTTCGTCCGGGCGATGCAGGGCGAGTACGACGACGAGCTCGAGAAGCTGCACTCGGTCAACCTCGACCTCTCGGAGGGCGTCGCGACCATCAAGCAGAAGCTCGGGTCCGCCGGAGTGTCCTGGGCGACGCAGATCCCCGACGTCCCGGTGGTGTTCAATCTCACCGGTCAGGCCGACCTGCAGACCATCGCCGGGTATTACGACCTGCTGAATGCCTTGGGTGCATGGCTGCCCTGGATCGCCCTGCTGTTCCTGCTGGCCTCCGTCCTCATCGCGCCCAGCCGGCTCACCGGCCTGGCTCGCGCCGGCTTCTGGGTGGTGGTGTCGCTGCTGGTGCTCGTCGTCGGGCTGGCCGTCGGCCGGGATTGGCTGATCGGGCAGGCGCCGCTGCAGCCGCAGGTCACCGATGCCTTCGCGCAGCACTTGTTGGGCGGCCTGCGGAGCGACATCCGCACCCTGGTCCTGGTGGCGGCCGTGATCGCCGCCGCGAGTTGGCTGTTCGGCCGGTCCCGCAGTGCCACCAGCCTGCGCCGGCAGGCCCGGCAGGCGACCGGCCTCGTCCGTGACCCTCGCTGGCAGCTGGCGGTGCGGATCGGCGCCGGCGTGGTCGCGGTGGCCCTGGTGATCTGGTTGCTGTCGATGGACGAGCCGCGGGTGCTGTGGGCGGTGCTGCTGGTGCTGCTGGCCGGCCTGGCCGCGGTGATCGCGGTCCGCTCCGGCGCGCCCGACGCGGTGGCGGAGGCCGCCGCGCCGCCGGCCGATACCGCCGAACTGGCCCCGGTCGGCCCCGCGGAGGCCGCCGACGACAGCCCAACCACCCCAACCGTCCCACCTGTCACTCCCTCCTCGGAGGCCCCACCGAAGTGACGGGAGAGCGCGCCCCGGCCGGGCGGGTCGCTTTGGTTCGGGCCGCGCCGCCCGCCTACCCTGAAGCGGATCGTCGGGATGACGCGAGGGAGTACCTGGGTCGATGAGCGAGGCTCGCCGAGCGAATGATCAACACCGCGGCGGCGTCCTTGACGGGGCGACCGAGCCTGCGAGGTGCCCCGAAAGGATGACGCCATGAGCCAAGCGGACGACGCGGTATGGATCGCGGCCGGTGGCACCAGGGTCGAAGGGTCCCTTGCCGCTGCCGTCAGTTATGAGGAGCCCCCGGTGCTCCCGGGCACGGAGCAGCTGACCGTGACGCCGCCACCGACAGTGGAGCCGGTCCCCGGCGGGTCGCCCGCCGGACCGCCGGTCGAAGCATCGAGGCCGCTGGACAACAGCGTGGCGGGATCGTCGTCGCCGGCGCTGCGGGCCATGCGTGGTCGTGACCCGGAGCCGCGACCGGTGACCGGCCACGGTCCGGCAACCGTGCTGGCCCTGTGCAACCAGAAGGGCGGGGTCGGCAAGACCACCTCGGTCATCAATCTCGGCGCGGCGCTGGCCGGGTACGGGCGGCGTGTGCTGCTGGTCGACCTGGACCCGCAGGGCGCGCTGTCCGCCGGGCTCGGCATCGCCGCGCACGAGTTGGACAACACCATCTACAACCTGATGCTGCAGCCGTCGACACAGCTGACCGACGTGCTGATGCCGACCCGGATCGAGGGCGTCGACCTGATCCCGGCGAACATCGACCTGTCCGCCGGCGAGGTGCAGCTGATCAACGAGGTGGGTCGCGAGCACACCCTGTCCCGGGCGCTGCGGCCACTGCTGCACGCCTACGACTACATCCTGATCGACTGCCAGCCGTCGCTGGGCCTGCTCACGGTGAACGCGCTGGCGTGCGCGCACGGCGTGATCATCCCGCTGGCCGCCGAGTACTTCTCGCTGCGCGGCGTCGCCCTGCTGGTGGACACCATCGACAAGGTGCAGGAGCGGATCAACCCGGACCTGTCGGTGGCCGGCGTGCTCGTCACGATGTACGACGGCCGGACCGTGCACGCCCGCGAGGTCGTCGCCATGCTCGACCAGCGGTTCGGTGACACCGTCTACGACACGATCGTTTCGCGCACGGTGAAGTTCCCGGAGACCACGGTCGCCGGCGAGCCGATCACCTCGTATGCACCCTCCCACCCGGCGGCGCAGGCGTACAAGGCGCTGGCCCGCGAAGTGATCGCACGATGAGCGTCGCCCCGCCGGAGTCGTCGGTGGGCGAACCGGTTGAGGAGCAGGCCGCGCCCGATGTGGGGCGCAGGAGTTTCCATGTGCGGCTGGACAACTTCGACGGGCCGTTCGACCTGCTGCTGCAGCTGATCAGCCAGCACCGGATGGACGTCACCGAGGTGGCCCTGCACCGCGTCACCGACGACTTCCTGGCCCACGTGCGCGGGATGGGCGACGCCTGGGACCTGGACCAGGTCACCGAGTTCCTGGTGATCGCCGCGACCCTGCTGGACCTGAAGGCGGCCCGGCTGCTGCCCACGCCGGCCGACGAGACACTCAATCCGGACGAACCGCTGCAGGCCAAGGACCTGCTGTTCGCCCGGCTGCTTGCCTACCGCGCCTACCAGCAGGTGGCCGCCCTGTTCGCCGAGCTGGAGGCGGGCGCGTTGCGCCGGTACCCGCGCGCGGTCTCGCTGGAGCAGCGGTTCCTGGGGCTGCTGCCGGAGGTGACCATCGGGCTGAGCCCGGCCGCGTTCGCCGACCTGGCCGCGAACGTGTTCGCACCCAAGCCGGAGCCGACGGTGAACGTCGACCACATCCATGCTCCGCGGGTGTCGGTCGCCGAGCACACCGGGATCCTCCGCAAGATGTTGGTCCTTCGCGGCGCGGCGACGTTCGGCGAGCTGGTCGCCGACTGCACCGCCACCCTGCAGGTCGTCGCCCGGTTCCTCGGGCTGTTGCAGTTGTACCGGGAGTCGGCGGTGGCCTTCGACCAACCCCAACCCCTCGGCGAGTTGACCGTACGGTGGATGGCACCGGATGGCGTGCCCGCCGCCCCGTCCGGCTCTGACGTGGACTCCGACGTGGAGGAGTACGAGTGACCGCCGAGCCCGACATCGCGACGGACGAATCGGTTCAGGACGTTCCCGAGCCGGCACCCGATGAGGTTCCGGAACACGATCTGGCCGGGGCTCTTGAGGCTGTGCTGCTGGTCGCCGACACTCCGGTCCCGGAGGCGGCGATCGCCGCGGCCGTCGGGCACACCCCTGGCCACGTCCGGGCGTTGCTGGCCGAGTTGGCCGACGGGTACACCGCGGCGAACTCGGGCATCGAGCTGCGCGAGTTCGGCGGCGGTTGGCGGTTCTACACCCGGGACCGGTTCGCGCCGGTGGTGGAGCGGTTCGTACTGGACGGTGCGCAGAGCCGGCTGTCCAAGGCCGCGCTGGAGACGCTGGCCGTGGTCGCCTACCGGCAGCCGGTGACCCGCGCCCGGATCGCCGGGGTGCGTGGCGTCAACGTCGACGGCGTCATCCGCACCCTGATGTCCAGGGGGCTGATCCAGGACTGCGGCATCGATGCCGACACCGGCGGGACGTTGTACCGGACCACCGACCTGTTCCTGGAGCGGCTGGGTCTGGGCGATCTTTCCGAGCTGCCGTCGCTGGGTCCGCTGTTGCCCGACGTCGGGGACCTGGACGATGTCTGATCCCGCCGCCGCCTCCGACGAGGGCGTGCGGCTGCAGAAGGTGCTCGCCTCCGCCGGGGTCGCGTCCCGGCGCAAGGCCGAGGAGCTGATCCGGGCCGGCCGGGTGAAGGTCGATGGCATCGTGGTGCGGGAGATGGGCACCCGGATCGACCCGGAGAACGCCGTCGTGCACGTCGACGGCAACCGCATCACCACCCGCACCGACCTGGTCTACCTGGCGCTGAACAAGGAACGCGGCGTGCTGTCCACCATGTCCGACGACCAGGGTCGCCCGCACATCGGGCAGATGCTGGAGGATCGCTCCGAGCGGTTGTTCCACGTCGGCCGGCTGGACATGGAGTCCGAGGGGCTGCTGCTGCTCACCAACGACGGCGACCTGGCCCACCGGCTGACCCATCCGTCGTACGGCGTGGCCAAGACCTACGTGGCCGAGGTGCCCGGGCCGATCCCGAAGGACCTTGGCCGGCGGCTACGGGCCGGCGTGGAATTGGAGGACGGTCCGGCCAGGGTCGACTCGTTCGACGTCATGGACGTGCACCACAACCGGGCCGTGGTGGAGGTCGTCATCCACGAGGGCCGCAAGCACATCGTGCGGCGGCTGCTGGAGGCGGTGGACCGGCCGGTGTCCCGGCTGGTGCGCACCCGGATCGGTCCGGTGCAGCTGGGTCATCAGCGGCCGGGCACGTTGCGCAAGCTCAACCCGGTCGAAGTCGCGCAGCTGTACAAGGCGGTCGGGCTATGAGCGAGGGTCGCCGAGCGAACGATCGGCGCGGTGGCGAGGGTCGCCGAGCGAACGATCGGCGCGGTGGCGAGGCTCGCCGAGCGAATGATCGGCACGGTGGCGAGGCGAGGTCCGCTCAATTCCTGATCGCCATCGACGGCCCGTCCGGCACCGGCAAGTCGACGGTCGCTCGGCGGGTCGCGCAGGCGCTTGATGCCGGATACCTCGATACCGGAGCCATGTACCGGATCGTCACCCTCGCCGTGCTCGGCGCGGCGGTGGATCCGCACGACGACGCCGCGGTGGCCGCGTTGTTGCCGGGCCTGTCCTTCGACAGCCCGACGAACGCCGGCCCGCAGCGGCATTCGCTGTCCGGGTCGGACGTGACGACCGAGATCCGCGGGCCGGCGGTCACTCTCGCGGTCACTCCGGTGTCGGCGAACCCGGCCGTGCGGGCGTTCCTGCTGGAGCGACAGCGGCTGCTGGCCCGATCCGGGCGGATGGTGGTGGAGGGCCGGGACATCGGCACCGTGGTGGTGCCCGACGCCGACCTGAAGGTCTACCTCACCGCCGATGCGGCCGAGCGGGCGCGGCGACGCCATCGGCAGAACGCGGCGCTGGTGGGCGGCCCCACCGGTGATGTCGGAGCCGACCTGGCCGCGGTGGCGACCGATCTGCACCGCCGGGACAGCAAGGACAGCAGCCGGGCGCACGCCCCGCTGCAGGCGGCCGTGGACGCGGTGGTGGTCGACTCGTCCGAGCTGGCGGTCGAGGAGACGGTGGCACGGGTGCTGGCGCTGGCCGCCGAGCGGGGTATTTCGTGAGCGCAGGGCGGGCGGGTGGGCCGGCCGTCGGAGTGATCCGTCCACACCGCGGCGCGGACGTCTCTGACGGGGCGGTCGCGTGAGGTGGCGTCACCTGGGCGGTTCGGCCGATCCGAGCCCGCCCCATTCCGGGTCCAAGGGGATGGATCGTGGCAGGCGGATCGGCATCGTTGTCAACCTTCTGACCTACCGCCTCCGGCTCCGGCACGCCGAACGGGTCCCGTCGACCGGCCCGCTCGTCATCGTCGCCAACCACCAGCATCTGATGGACGGGGCGGTACTTTTCGGCTGCCTGCCCCGGCGGGTCTCCTTCCTGATCAAGTCCGAGGCGGTCAAGGGGCCGCTGGGCTGGTTGTTGACGAACGTCGGGCAGTACGCGATCATTCGCGGCACTCCTGACCGGGAGCCGTTGCTGCAGGCGCTGACTCAGTTGAAATCGGGCGGCGTCATCGGGATCTTCCCGGAGGGCACCCGGGGCGCCGGCAATGTGGATTCGGTGTTTGCCGGTGCGGGGTGGTTGGCTGCACGAGCGGGTGCCCCGGTCGTGCCGGTCGCGATCCGCGGCACCGTCCGGCCGGCCGGGTCGCGTCGGCGGTTCCGCCCGGGCGTCACGGTGCTTGTCGGGCAGCCGTTTGCGGTGCCGATGGGCGGTGGACGAAAGCCGGTCACGGAGGCCACCGAGGCCATCCGGGTCAACCTCACCGCCTTGGTGCGGGAACTCGACGCGGACTTGGCTCGCAACGATGGAGCGCGGACAGCATGAACGAGGAATATGAGGGCCCTGCAGATGCCGACGGCATCTGGAGCGACGAAAGCGAGTTCACCGGCTGGGAGGACGACGACGGCTCCGGGATCGAGAGTGACCAGGCGGCTCCGGCGCCCACGCTGGCCGTCGTCGGTCGGCCGAACGTCGGCAAGTCCACGCTGGTCAACCGGCTGATCGGGCGGCGGGAGGCGGTCGTCCAGGACGTGTCCGGGGTGACCCGGGACCGGGTGACGCACGACGCGCTGTGGCGGGGCCGGCGGTTCACCGTGGTCGACACCGGCGGCTGGGATCCGTCGGCGAGCGGATTGCAGGCGGAGGTGACCGCCCAGGCTGAACGGGCGATGCAGACCAGTGACGCGGTGCTGGTGGTGGTCGACGGGTCGGTCGGCGCGACCGCGACCGAGGACGCGATCGCGCGGGTGTTGCGCCGGTCGAAGCGGCCGGTGATCCTGGCCGTCAACAAGGTCGACGACGAGCGGGCCGAGGCGGATGCGGCGGCGATGTGGTCGTTGGGTCTGGGCGAGCCGATTCCGGTGTCCGCCCTGCACGGCCGCGGGTCGGGTGACCTGCTCGACGCGGTGCTGGACGCGATGCCGACGGCGCCGTCGGAGTTCGCCGGTGGCGGCGGGGGACCGCGCCGGGTCGCGCTGATCGGCAAGCCGAACGTCGGCAAGTCGTCGCTGCTGAACAAGCTGGCAGGAGAATCCAGGTCGGTGGTGCACGAGGTCGCCGGCACGACGGTCGACCCGGTCGATTCGGTGGTGGAGATCGACGGCCGGCTCTGGCGCTTCGTCGATACCGCCGGCCTGCGGCGACATGTCAACCAGGCGAAGGGCATGGAGTACTACGCGTCCCTGCGCACCCAGACCGCACTGGAGGCGGCGGAGGTGGCGATCGCGCTGATCGACTCGTCAACCCCGATCACCGAGCAGGACCAGCGGGTGATCAGCATGGCGATCGACTCCGGCCGGGCGTTGGTCATCGCGCTGAACAAGGCCGACCTGGTCGACGCCGAGCGCCGGGCCGAGATTGACGACGAGGTGCTGCGGGACCTGTCCCGGGTGGCCTGGGCGCAGCGGATCAACATCTCGGCGCAGACCGGACGGGGGGTGCACCGGATCGCCCCGGCGATGGTCCGGGCGCTGGATTCCTGGGACCGGCGGATCCCGACCGGCCGGCTGAACTCGTGGCTGGGCGAGCTGATCGCGGCGACACCGCCGCCGGTGCGCGGCGGGAAGCAGCCGCGGGTGCTGTTCGCAACCCAGGCGTCGAACCGGCCGCCGACGTTCGTGCTGTTCACCACCGGCTTCCTGGAGGCCGGGTACCGGCGGTTCGTGGAGCGGCGGCTGCGGGAGGACTTCGACTTCACCGGCTCGCCGGTGCGGGTGAACGTGCGGGTCCGGGAGAAGCGGGGCGCGCGGAAGCGGTAGCGCCTGCTCGGGCTGCTCGGGCTGCTCGGGCTGCTCGGGCTCGATCTGGGCTTGGGTTCGGGCTCGGTTCGGGCTTGTCTGGGCTTGGTTCGCTGATCAAATGCCCGCCGAACCGGCCAAATCGGGCGCGACAACGTGGATTTCGTCCGCGAACCGCAGCGCGAGCACCGCTTCGCTGATAAGATCCCCGCGAAACCGGGCATTCTTCCGCCTGTTTCGTGGATTTGAACGGCGGGCCGCCCCCGGGCGGGTCCGTCTCATCAGGTTGAAACCGGGGTGGCGCTCGCGGCCAGTGCCCAGGCCGCACCGCGCTGATCAAACACCCACCGAACCGGACGAATCCGGCGCGAAAGTGGTTGTTGGATCAGCGCGGGCCCCGGGCATGTTGCCGGACAGCGGATATAGGACGTAACGGTCACCTTTGGTTTCGCCTGAACGACGACGGGTAGGCCCTGGCGGGTCCGTCCCCTCGCGGTGAACCCGACGATGCCGTCTGTTGTCTCGGTGACCGGCTCTTGGTGACTGCCAGGCGTCAACGCGGCGCCGACCCGGGCAAATCGGGCACGGTTTCGCCGAGATCAGCGTGACCGGCACGGCCTCCTGACAAAGGTGGAGCTATCGGACATTTCGGCCCCGTGGGTTTCGACTGAACGGCGGGCCGGCCCCTGGCGGGTCCGTCCCATCAGGTTGAAACCGGGGTCGCGCTCGCGACCATTGCCCAGGCCGCACCGCGCTGATCAAACACCCACCCACCCGGACGAATCCGGCGCGAAAGTGGTTGTTGGATCAGCGCGGATCCCCCGGAGCCTGTGCTGGAACGCGCATATAGGACGTAACGGTCATCTT
>JBIOVW010000235.1:0-2439 GCA_044867945.1 Nakamurella sp.
TTCTCCTTCATGTCGGGGACCGTGCACCCCTATTACGCGGTCGCCCTCGCGCCGTTCATCGCCGCCACCGTCGCGGTGTCCGGGCGGGAGCTGTGGCGCGGCCGGGACAACACCGTCGTCCGCATCGTGCTGTCGTTGATCATCGGGGTCACCGGGATCTGGTCGTTCGTCCTGCTCAGCCGCTTTTCGAGCTGGTTGCCGTGGCTGCGCTGGGTGGTGCTGATCGGCGCGCTGGCCGGTGCCGCGCTGCTGGTGGTGTCCGCCGGCGCGTGGCGCCGGTTCGCCGTCGTCGGTCTGCTGGTCGGGTCGTTGACCGCGCTGTCCGGGACGGCGGCCTGGACGGTGGCGACCGCGACCACCCCGCACTCCGGGTCGATCCCGTCGTCCGGACCGTCCGGATCGAGCACGGGTGGCGGCCTCGGCGGCGGCACAAGGGGCGGGTTCGCCCCAGCCACCGGCGGTCCCGGTGGCGGCGACTCCACGGTGAGCTCCGAATTGACCGACCTGCTCAACGCCACCACCACCCGGTGGTCCGCGGCCGTCAGCGGATCGCAGAGCGCTGCCGGCTACATCCTGAGCACCGACACCGCCGTGCTGGCGATCGGGGGCTGGAGCGGCGATCCCTACCCCACCCTGGCGCAGTTCCAGCAGTACGTCGCCGACGGGGAGATCAGCTACTACATCTCCGGCGGCGGGAGGGGCGGCGGGCGCGGCGGCACCAACTCCGCGATCCAGGAGTGGGTGGAGGCGAACTTCACCGCCGGCACGGTGGGCGGAGCAACCGTCTACGACGTGCGGTCGGGCACGAGCTGAAAATTCCTCGGTAACGGACTTGACCCTGACGTTGCGTCAGGCTGCATCCTCGATGACGTCCGGAGGAAAGGAATCCGGACCGTCGAAGGAGTGAGATGAGCTACTCGGTCGGCCAGGTGGCCGAACTGGCGGGTGTCACGGTCCGGACGCTGCACCACTACGGCCAGATCGGTCTGCTGGAACCGCGGGACCGCACCGGAGCCGGCTACCGCCGGTATTCGGAGGACGACCTGGATCGGTTGCGGCACATCCTGTTCTACCGGGAACTCGGCTTCTCCCTCGACGACATCGCGACCATCCTGAACGACCCGGGAGCCGGCACGGGCGCCCACCTGCGACGGCAGCGTGAGCTCCTGACCGACCGGATCACCCGGCTACAGGCCATGATCGCCGCCGTGGACAAGGAACTGGAGGCCCACACCATGGGGATTCAACAGACGCCCGAGGAGAAGTTCGAGATCTTCGGGCCGAACTACAGCGAGGACTACGAGACAGAAGCCGAGCAGCGCTGGGGTGATTCGGACGCCTGGAAGCAGTCGCAGGAAAGGACCTCCAAGCTCACCAAGCAGCAGTGGATCGAGATCAAGGAAGCCGGTGACGACCTGAACCGTCGGCTGGCCGCCGCGATGACCGGCGGTGCCGCCCCGGACAGCGTCGAGGCCATGGACCTGGCCGAGGAGCACCGGCGGTCGATCGAGACGTTCTACGACTGCGGCTACCAGATGCACCGCGGCCTGGGTGACATGTACCTCGCCGACGAGCGGTTCACCCGCACCTATGAGGAGGTCGCCCCCGGCCTTGCCCAGTGGCTGCGGGACGCCATCCACGCCAACGCCGATCGCGCCGAGGCGTAGCGACCGGCCCCACCCCGCTGTTGATCATGGGGGGCAGCCGACGACACACCGGCCACATCCGCGACACGCGGTGTTCCGGGTGGCAGAGCACCATGATCAACAGCGGGCGGGGGCCTCGGCTCAGCCCAGCTCAGCTGGCCGGAGCCTGGGCGGCCACCGGCGCACGCGACTGCAACTCTTGCAGCACCTCCGGGTCCTGCAGCTCCATCCAGGCAATGACGTCCTGGTAGGTGGCGCAGTAGACGTCCTCCTGGCCGCACTTCTCCCGCATGAAGTCCATCGCGGGCGGGTTGAACGAGTCGCCGTTCCACTTGTTGAAGTGGTTGGCGATCAGGATCGGCGCCCGGTTGCCGTTGTAGGCCTGATCGAACATGAAGTCGTACGTGCCCCTGACGATCGACTGCAGCTCGGGCGCGGTCTCCGGCTCGTCCTTGGCGCCGTTGAACTTGGCCCAGAAGTTGTAGTCCATGGCCGTCGTCATGCCGTCGAAGCCGGGTGAGTAGACATACGGCATGTAGAACTCCCAGATGCCATCGACCTTCTCCGGCCAGAAGATGCCGTTGCGGGTGGCCGGCATCGAGGAGTCGTAGGTCAAGCCGTGCGCCTTCCACGCCGGGATCAGCGTGTCCAGCGAACCGGTCAGGCACGGGGTGCGGCCACCCTTGATCGACTCCGGCGGGACGATCAGATCGGGCGCGTCGGTGTAGCCGTTGAGCTCCTTCCAGTTCCGCATGAACTCGAAGAACTGGTCGAGCTCGTCGTTCCATTCGGC
>JBIOVW010000236.1:0-8615 GCA_044867945.1 Nakamurella sp.
GACTGCGGGTGGGGGGGCGGGTGAGCGCCAATGGGGACGGGCGGGGGCCGGGGTGTGGTGAGGCACAGGTCACATGGAAGCCGGCGGACCGGGCCCGCGACGGGTGCGAGCGGACGGCAGAATGGCCGTTCATGACGCAAGACAGCGAGGTTCCGGCGGCCCCGGTCACCGCGCTGACCCGACGTCGGCGACGTGTCCCGGTGTTCAACGGGCAGGGGGTCACCCCCTTCGTCGAGATGGACCGTGCGGCATGGGCGGCGCTGGCCGAGTCGACCCCGCTGCCGCTGACCGCGGCCGAGATCGAACGACTGCGCAGCCTGGGTGACCCCATTGACCTGGATGAGGTGCAGACCATCTATCTGCCGCTGTCGCGGCTGCTGAACATGTACGTCGGTGGGGTCGATGCGCTGCACAGGGTGACCACCAGGTTCCTGCGGGAGCGCACGGACCGAACCCCGTTCGTCATCGGGGTCGCCGGTTCGGTCGCCGTCGGCAAGTCGACCACCTCCCGGGTGTTGCGCGAGTTGCTCGCCCGGTGGCCAGACACGCCCCGGGTGGAACTGGTCACCACCGACGGCTTCCTGTACCCGAACCGGGTGCTGGAAGAGCGGGACCTGATGCACCGCAAGGGCTTTCCGGAGTCGTATGACCGGCGGTCGCTGCTCCGGTTCGTGGTCGAGGTCAAGTCGGGCGCCGACGAGGTGCGGGCCCCCCGGTACGACCACCTGACCTACGACATCCTGCCCGGTGCGGAGGTCGTCGTCCGCAGGCCCGACGTGCTGATCGTCGAGGGGCTGAACGTGCTGCAGCCGGCGTCGCTGGATGACAGCGGTCGCAGCGTGCTGGCGCTGCCCGACTTCTTCGACTTCTCCATCTACGTCGACGCGAACCCCGCCGACGTGCGCCGCTGGTACATCGAGCGGTTCCTGCGGCTACGGGAGACCGCGTTCGCCGACCCGCACTCCTACTTCCGTCGCTACGCCGACCTCACCGACGAGGAGGCCGTGCAGACGGCGGAACGAATCTGGGCGACCACCAACGAGCCGAACCTGGTGCAGAACATCGCCCCGACCCGGGGCCGGGCCACCCTGGTGATGACCAAGGGCGCCGACCACACGGTCAGCCGGATCCGGCTGCGCAAGCTGTAGGACCGGCGCAACTTCGAGTCAGGTCAGACGACCTGGCGATCCAGTACCTGGTCGACACGCAGCCCACGCTCCTGCAGGTCGGCCACGACCCGGTCGAACTCAGTGGTGTCCACCATGGCCTCGACGGTCTGCGCGGCAAGGGACAACGTCTCCCACCACACGTCCACGGAAGGCTCATCGGCCAGCATGCGGCGCAGGTTCGCGGCCAGCTCCTCCCGCCGACGCGGCCGGCTGTCACCGGTGATCGCGCGCCCGCGCCACTGCACACTGACCGGGGTACGGCCGGCGACGCGGTGGGTGAGGACCGGACCTGTCATGACTCAATGGTACGCAGGAGGCCAGTACCCGGAGATCGAGAATAGGGGGATTCGCACAGGTGATTCGATCCGTGGGGGCGATGGCACGGTGCCTGTTGAATGGTGCTCCGCTGCCCCGGCCGGTCGCCGAATCATCGGAGTACCGCTGGGCGGCCGAGACCGGGTCCGGCCTTCCCATGGTGTTGCAGATCGAACGCGTCGAACCGGCTCTCGGCGAACCGTGGCCGAGGTACCGCGAGCGGGCGGCCGGCCGACTCCGGCCGGTGGTCGACGGGCTGCAGGAGCGGGTCGGGATCGGGAAGGTCCGGATGCTGTATGCCGGCAACGCGGTGGCCGCCACGCTCACCACGGATCAACTGATCGCGGTGGCGGAGGATCCCGGCCTCGCCGTGACGTTCGCCGAACTCGATCCGCTGCTGCCGGTGGTGTCGATGAACGAGGTGATCGGTGACGTCGGGGCCCCCGCCTTTCAGCGGGCCGGCGGTGGGCTGACCGGCGATGGCGTGGTCGTCGCGGTGCTGGACACGGGCATCGACCGGTGGCATCCCGCGTTGTCCGTTGCGGACAGCGTCGAGGTCGGCGACGAGTCGATCGATGTCCCCGGTGTGCACGGGACCCACTGCGCGGGGATCATCGCCTCGACCGATCCGGTGGCACCGGGTATCGCTCCCGGCGTGGACCTGATCAACGTGAAGGTGCTGCGGGCCGACGGTACCGGTCGCCACACCGACATCATCAAGGGTGTCGATCATGCGCTCGACCGGTCGGCCGACATCCTGTCCATCAGCCTGGGCCTGAACCATCTGCCGCCGACCGTGCCCGGTGGACACGACTGGAGCTGCGCCGACGGATGCTGCCCGTTGTGCACGGCGGCCGACACGGCGGTCGCCCAGGGTGCGGTGGTGGTGGCGGCCGCCGGCAATGATCACCAGCGGTGCGACGCGCTGCGGGCCGCCGGGGACGGCGGCTCCTTCGACACCGAACTGAGTTGTCCGGGGCAGGCCCGCGGGGCCCTGACAGTCGGCGCCGTGCACAAGGCGACGCACGTACCCTGCGCGATGTCCAGCCACGGTCCCACCGCCTACCGGCTGTCAAAACCGGACCTGTGTGCGCCGGGCGTCGACATCCTGTCCACCTCCCCGGTGCCGCGGGACCCGGGCGGGCGGCCCGCCCCCGGAGCGCCGCGTCCGCTGAGATTCAGGGTGCTGAGCGGGACGTCGATGGCCGCCTCGGTGGTCGCCGGTGCCTGCGCGCTGCTCATCGAGTCGGCCCGGCGTGCCGGTTCGCCCGCGGACCCGGCCTCCGTTCGTCGGATGCTGCTCGAATCCCACGTCGAGCCGATCGACGCTGCGCCCACCGTCGTGGGTGCGGGTCGGCTGCGGCTGGCCTGACGCAGGCGGGCGGATGCCGGCCCGACCGCGGCCGAGGCGGACCGCGCTGATCAGACACCCAGTTTCCGGGGCGTTTTGTCCGTTCCGGCGGGTGTTGGATCAGCGTGGCACCCCCGGGGGGGCCGGTCCGGTCCACGGCGATGATCAGTCGACCCCACTGCGGCGAAATGTCCGATAACTCCACCTTCGTCGGGAGCGACTTGCCGCCACGCTGATCATCTCGGCGAAACCGTGCCCGATTTGCCCGGATCAGCGCCGCGTTGACGCCCGACTGCCACGGCACACCCACCCACGTTCAGTCGAAGGTGAGGGTGACCGTTACCTCAGAAATCCCTCTCCAGGTCGGAGGCCGAATGCCCACCGCCGGCCCCGAAGAGCCGCCCCGGCGGACCCGACCGGCCTATCCAGTCCGTTCTGAACCGCGGGTCGGCCGAAATCCACCTCGGCAGGCTAAGAAGGCTGCCCGTGTGGATCTGGGCAATCCGCCCGGCGTGGTCACGGGATCCTGGCTGCGCCCAACTGGCCGCGCCGCGACACATCCGCACCAGGGGCTCGAGAGAAAGCTGCTCAGGTGGATCTCGTCGGACCCACCTCCGCCGGCCGAGCCCTCGCTGCCGTTTCCACCCCCAAGACGGCCGGTTTGGTCCGCCGCGCTGATCAAACGCCCATTTCGGCGGGCGATTTGTCCGTTCCAGTGGTTGTTGGATCAGCGCGGCGGGCGGATGCCGGCCCGCGCGCTCTTGCCGCGGTTTGACCTCTACGCTGGGTCGCTGTGGCGGACGGCAGCACGGTGGCACTGCTCGACGGCACTCTCGTCGAATCGTCGGAGCCGCTGCTGCGACCTGACGACCTCGGTGTCCTGCGTGGCGAGGGCGTCTTCGAGACCATCCTGGTGGTCAACGGCGAGCCGCGCGATCTCGACGATCACCTGGTCCGGCTGGCGGTGTCGGCGGAGATGACCGGCCTGGTGGTGCCGGCCCCCGAGCGATGGCGACGGGGCGTGCGGGCGGTGATCGAGGCCTGGACCGGGGGACGGCAGATGGTGCTGCGGCTGATCGCCAGCCGCGGGCCGGAGCACGTCCGCGAACCGGTCTGTTATGTGCTGGGCGCCGAGCTTCCGGTGTCCAGCGCGCGGCAGCGCGTCACGGGTGTCCGGGTGCTACTGCTCGATCGCGGCTTCACCGTGGAAGCCGCGACGTCGGCGCCGTGGCTGCTGGCCGGGGCCAAGACGCTGTCGTACGGGGTGAACATGGCCGCCCTGCGGTATGCCCGGGAGCAGGGCGCCGACGACGTGATCTTCCTGGCGTCGGACGGGACGGTGCTGGAGGCGCCGACGGCGTCCGTGGTGGTCGCCCGTGGCCGGATCCTGACCACTCCGCCGGACGAGGGGATCCTGGCCGGCATCACTGTTCGCCGACTGTTCCGGGCGGCCGCCGCGGCCGGTTGGCAGGTCCGCACCGAGCCCCTGACGGCGGCGGAGCTGCATTCCGCGGACGGGGTGTGGCTGGCATCCAGCGCCCGCCTGATCGCGCCGGTCGTGGCGATCGGCGGCCGTCCCCGGTCGAACGGCACCCTGACCGCGGAGCTGGCCGACCTCCTCGACGTCCCGACGGTCGGCGACTGATTCGGGGCCGGCGGCCGGTCGTCCCGACGAGTCAAACGGCCTGCCGGACCGCGCTGATCAACCGGGCTCCTACGTCGCCGGGTTGATAGCGCCCGGTCCTGCTGTACTGGACGGTGAACGGCGGCCTCGCTCACTCCGCCGACTCGAGGCGGCGCAGGCCGTCCTGGGCACGGCGCTGGGCGATCTCGGCGCGGCGGACCTCGCGGCGGGCCTCGTCGACCGCTCGGCGGGCGTCGGCCAGTTCCTGCTCCAGGGTGTGCACCCGGTCCACCCGCGCCTGCTCCTCGTCGGTGGCCAGGATCAGGTTTTCCTCCGCCTCGTCCACCGCCCGGCGGGCGTCGGCCAGCGCGACCACCCTGGCCTCGGCAGCCTCCTTGTCCGCCTGCGCCTTTCGTTCGGCTTCGGCGCGCTGCCCCGCTTCTCGGGCATCCCGCCGCTCAGTAGCCGACAGTCGTGGGCGGGCCGCCGGCGTGCGCTCCGAACGGGTGTCGGCCTGTCGCTGCGCGGGGTGGTCTCCGGTCGAGGGCACCAGGGTCAGCTCCGGACCACCGAGACCGAAGCCCTCCCAGCGGGCGGGCTTGACCAGCACCCCGCGCTCGATCTCGTCGGCGACCGACTCGTCGGACAGGGCCGCGGTCAGCGTCGACACCACCTCGTCCCGCATGGCGGTACTCGGGTCGGCTTCCGCCGCGGCGGCGAAGGCGGCGCGGGCGAGCTCGTCGATCAGCCGTCGCCGACTCCTGGTGAGCTCGCGGATCTGCCGGGCGTCGACCGACTTCTCGGCGTCCCGCCATTGCTCGCCCAGCGCAAGCAGCTGTCCGATGGCGTCCGGGTCGGCCCGGGCGAGCAGGTTGATCGCATAGGCGGACCGGGTGGGCTTGCGCAGGGCGCCGATCTGCTTGGCCACCGCCGCCGAACCGTCGGCCCTGGCCTGTTTGACCAGCTCGGTGCGCCGGGCCATGAACTCCTCGGGGTCCGCGCCGTACAGCTCGTCCAGCGCGGACGGGAGCGGATCGTCGTCGGGCACGGGTCCATCCTCACCCGAAACTCAGGACGCGGTAGGTACATCGCCCAGCAGCCCGCGTCGGTGCGCGACCGAGACCGCCTCGGCCCGGCCGCCCGCACCGAGCTTGCCGAGCACGTTGGAGATGTGCACGCTGACGGTTTTGCCGCTGATGAACAGGCGCTCGCCGATCTGCCGGTTGGTCAGCCCGGCCGCCACCAGCCGCAGCACCTCCTCCTCACGTCCGGTCAGCACCGCACCACCGGTCGCCGATGTGCCGGGCAGCTCGAGTCGGGCCCGTCGACCGAGTTCGCGCACCGCCTCGGCCAACGGGCGGGCACCCATCGCCTCCGCCTCGGCGAGGGCGGTCATCGCCTCGGTCGCCGCCGCCGTGCGGTCCCCCCGGGCGACCAGCGCCTCGGCCAGTCGCCAGCGCGAGCGGGCGATCTCGTACCGGTACCCGTAGCCGAACTCGGCGATCGCCGACCGCCACAGATCCGGATCGTCGTCGCCGATGAGGCGGCCGTGCTCGGCGCGTGCCCGGGCCACCCACCCCCGACCCTCGGGGCCCAACCGACCGCCCCTGGGGCGACCGCGGCGCGCGGTCTGCTCCATTCGATCGAGGAAGACGCGTCCGACCGATAGATCGGCGCTCGGGTCCCCGCCTGCGAGCCGGGTCCGCCCGGCCCGGTCGGCCAGGGCGGTCAGACCCAACGCCGACAGCCAGATGCCGCCGAGGAAGTAGTCGTTCCAGGCCCGGCTCATGAACTCGGTCAGCCGAACGGTCAGGTCGACCGCCGCTTGATCCGCACCCGCCCAGGTCAGGGCGTCGATGGTGCAGCCGCCGGAGATCAGGGCCATCATCGGATCGCGTTCCCAGTCGACGGAGATGGTCCGCGCACGGTCCAGCGCATCGTCGTCGCCGCGGGCGACGGCCGGGTACAGCTCGATCGTCGAGAGGATCTTGCGAGTTGATTCGGGCACCCAGTCACGGCTGGGTGGCGACGGGCGCAGATCGCCGGCCATGTACCGGATCAGCTCTCGGAACAGCAGCAGGCCGACCCCGTACCCCATCCACAGCACGCCGGTCGAGCGGGCGCGTTCGATACCGGCCTCGCAGATCGCGGCCGCCTTGTCCAGATCCCCCGCGTAGTAGCGATTGGCGGTGAGATTGTGGGTGGCCCGCAGCTCGGCGGCCAGGTCGCCCACGGACCGGGCCAACTCCAACGACCGGCCGAGCAGGTCACCGGCGACGTCGGCCTCGTCGACGGCGATGACGGCCAGGGTGGTCAAGGCGTCCGCCTCGGCCTCCGGGACGGTGAATCGGCGGGCCTCGTCGACGGCCCGTTCGGCGATCACCCTGGCCTCGTCGTCGCGGTCGCAGTTCAGGGCTGACTTGGCGTGCGCGGCCAGCAGTCGCGCCCGGTCGGCTGACGGACCCTCCGCATCCAGGACCCGCAACGCCCGCTCGGACCGCGAGTAGGCCTCCTGCTCACGAAGGTCCTCGATCAGGTACGACGCCGCGTCCGGCGTCAACCGCGCGGCGCGTGCCTCGTCGCAGGCGTCGAGCGCGGCCACCGCCAGCGCCGCCGCCCGGGCCGGCTGGCCGGCTCGACTGGCCGCCCGCGCGGCGGTCATCTGCACGTCGACCAGGTCCCCGCCGATCTGCTCGCTCGCGTCCGGCACGGCCTCCCACAAAGACAACACCGTCTCGAGGTGGCGCAGCGCCTCGGTGGGTGCGAGCACGTCGGCCGCTTCCTGTGCGGCGGCGTACGACGCGACCATCGCGGCCGGCAGCTCGTGGGCCCGGAGGGCATGGTGGGCGAGCTCCGCCCTGGACCCGAGGGAGGGATCGGCGGCGATCGCCCGTTGGTAGGCGCGGTGCAACCCGGTCACCTCGCCGGGCAGCAGATCGGCGTAGACCGCCTCGGCCAACAGGGCGTGCCGGAACACGATCCAGCGGGCATCCTCGGTGGCCAGCACATGATGCGCGACGGCCTCACGCAGCACCCGGTCGAGGGCAACGCCGTCCGGAAACGCCGGTCTGCCGACGGCCACGGCCGACAGCAGTTCCCCGGAGACCCGGCGCCCGGCCACCGAGACGATCCCGGCGAGTGCTTGGACCGCCGGGTCGAGCCGTTCCAGCCGAGCGTGCAGCACGTCGGACAGTGAGCCGGGCAGCACCGCGGTGTCCGGCCCCGCCTCGAGCAGCTCCTGGGCGAAGTAGGCGTTGCCCTCGGACCGGCGCAGCACCCGCCGCAGCACTTGGTCCGGCACCGTCCGACCGGTGATGGCCGCCCCGAACTGGGCGAGTTCGGCCGCTGTGAAGGGCTGCAGTTCGATGTGGTCCACCCGCGGATGGCGCAGCATCTCGGACAGCGCCGGACGCAGGGGATGCCGTCGGTGCAGGTCGTCCGTCCGGTACGAGGCGACGACGAGCAAGTGCTCGGATCGCAACCGGGCGATGAGGAACCGCAGCACGTCGCGGCTGGACGGGTCCGCCCAGTGCAGGTCCTCGATCACCAGCACCAGCGGGCACTCCCGGCTGCCGCCAGCGCCGAGCGCCGAGGCGATGCCGTCGAAGAGCTGGCCCCGGGCGGCCTGCTCGGCCGAGCCGGAAGGGAACTCGGTCAGGCCGACATCCAGTAGCCGGGCCAGCGCCGGACGGGCGGCGATCGCCGCATCCACGTCATCGCCGCGGCCGCGAAGCTGGCCGAGCGCCTCGGTGAAGGGCAGGTAGGGCAGGCCCACGTCGCCCAGGTCGACACAATGACTGACGACGAGCCGGACGTTCTGCTCCTCGGCCAGTTCCGCCATCCGGGTGAGCAGCCGCGTCTTGCCCACGCCGGCGTCGCCGGACAGCAGGATCGCGCTGGGGTCGCCGTCCCGGGCACGATCCAGGGCCGCGCGGAACCGGACGAGCTGCTCGGCGCGGCCGACGAAGGGTAGATCGACCGTCACTGCCACGCCGTCAATAGTGGCAGTCGGGTCCGACACTGCCCCCTCGCCGACACTGGGTGGGGCGAGGGCAGACGTCAGGCGGCCCGCCGGGGCGCCGCGGCTGTCCGGCCCGCCCGGCCCGAGGAGTCGGTGGCGGTCCGCTGGACAGGGATCACCGGCGCCGGGCGAACC
>JBIOVW010000237.1:0-6734 GCA_044867945.1 Nakamurella sp.
CCAGCCGACCGGGGGAAACGGGCATGACCGCCGCACGGGATAAAGTGGACGATTCGACGGACGGCAGAGCCTGGACCGGCGAAACGCTTCCGCCTGAAGCACTGGCCGCCCACGCCGCGCGAGCGGCGCGCCGGCGGCTCTCGGTTCCCGCGATCCTGCACAGCCACGGCAGTTGGCCGCTGGTACTGATGGCCGACGTCATGGCGCTGATCAGCTCAAGAGTGCTGTTGGGACAAATGTCTCGGCGGTCCATCGTCACCATTGCGATCTGCGTTGCCATCTTCGCGCTGGCCGGCTTGTACCGGTCGAGACTCACCCTGTCCGCATTGGACGACCTGCCGAGAGTGTCGCTCGCCCTGCTCGGAACCGTCGGATTGTCGACAATCGCCCTCGGACTTCTCGACCAGCCGGCCGATCAGCAGCACCAGGAATCACTTCTGATGTTTGCGCTGCTGGCAGTGGCGATCGTGACAGTCTTCCGATCAGCGGCCTACCTGGTCATCCGGGCGTTCCGCCGCCACGGGATCGCGCACCGGACAGTGGTTGTCGGCGCCGGTCTGGTGGGCCAGTCGGTCGCCCGCACCCTGCGCGAGCACCCGGAGTACGGGCTCGCTCCGCTCGGGTTCATCGATTCCGATCCGCTCAGCCGGGTGGCCGACTACGAGTTCCCGATCCTGGGCCACACCGACCGGCTGCCGAAAGTGTTGCAGTTGACCGGAGTTCGCACGGTGATCATCGCCTTCTCGACCGCCCCCGAAGAGCTGATGATCGACGTCATCCGACAGTGTGACCGGATGAACTGCGAGATCTTCGTACTACCAAGGCTCTTCGAAGTGCACCACGTCAGTACCGATATGGACTACATCTGGGGCGTTCCACTCACCCGTTTGCGACGGGGCGCCTACCGTGCGGCATCGTGGCGGGTCAAGCGGCTGATGGACGTCGTCGCGTCCGGTCTTGCGCTGGTCCTGCTGGCGCCGTTGTTGGCCCTGATCGCCTTGGCGGTCCGTGCCGAGGGTGGACCGGGCGTGCTGTTCAAGCAGGTACGGGTCGGTGTCGACGGGCGGCATTTCCGGCTGCTGAAGTTCCGTTCGCTGCGGCCGGCCGACGAGACCGAGTCGGCCACCAACTGGAACATCTCCCACGACGACCGCCTCGGCCCCGTCGGTCGGATCCTGCGCAAGACCTCGCTGGACGAGCTCCCGCAACTGTTCAATATCCTGCGCGGCGACATGAGCATCGTCGGCCCGCGGCCGGAGCGACCGCACTTCGTGGACCGGTTCCGGCAGACCTACCCGCGGTACTGGGCCCGGCACCGGGTGCCGTGTGGGCTGACCGGCTGGGCGCAGATCCACGGGCTGCGGGGGGACACCTCCATCGCCGACCGCGCGCGGTTCGACAACTACTACGTGGAGAACTGGACCCTCTGGCTGGACGTGAAGATCATCATCCGGACGGTGGGGGCGGTGTTCACCCGCGCCGGATCCTGACTCAGGATGGCGAGAGCAGCTCGAGCGCGTGTGCCAGATCGGCCGGGTACGGGCTGGTGAACTCCACCCACCGCCCGTCGTCCGGGTGCGCGAAGCCCAGGGTGCGGGCGTGCAGCCACTGTCGGTGCAGAACCAGCCGGTCGGCCAGGGTCGGGTCGGCGCCGTAGGTGCGGTCGCCCACGCAGGGGTGCCGGACCGCGGCGAAATGCACCCGGATCTGATGGGTGCGGCCGGTCTCCAGGTGCACCTCGAGCAGGCTGGCCGCGGGGAAGGCCTCCAGCGTGGCGTAGTGCGTCACGCTCTCCCGTCCGCCGGCCACCACGGCGAATTTCCAGTCCGACGTTGGGTGCCGACCGATAGGCGCGTCGATGGTGCCGGCGCTCGGGTCCGGATGCCCCTGAACCAGCGCGTGGTAGATCTTGTCGACGGTGCGGTCCTTGAACGCGGCCTTGAGCGCGGTGTAGGCGCGTTCGGACAGCGCGACCACCATCACCCCGGTGGTGCCCACGTCCAGCCGGTGCACGATCCCCTGCCGTTCGGCCGCCCCGGAGGTCGTCACCGGGATGCCCAGGCCGGCCAGGGCGCCCAGCACCGTCGGTCCCGACCAGCCCGGGCTCGGATGGGCGGCGACGCCCACCGGTTTGTCCACCACCACGATGTCGGCGTCCCGGTACAGCACCGTCAGTCCCTCGACGGTCTGCGGCACCACCATCGGCGGCCGATCCGGCTCAGGAAGGGTGATCTCCAGCCAACTGTCCGCAGTCATCCGGCTGGATCTGGCGGTGGCCATCCCGTCAACCAGCACGTGGCCGGCGTCGATCATGTCCGCGACGGCGGTGCGGGACAGGCCGAGCAGCCGGGCCACGCCGGCGTCCAGCCGCATGCCCGCCAGCCCGTCGGGCACGGGCAGTCGCCGGACGTCAGGCACTCTCGGCCTTGCGCGACTTGGTTCGGGTGCCGTCGAAGTCGATGCCGAGCAGGGCGGTGACGACCAGGCTGATGCCGCCGATGGTGATGGCCGAGTCGGCGACGTTGAACACCGGGAAGTACTCGGCGTAGGGCCCGAAGACGGACACGAAGTCCACCACATGACCCTGCAGGAACCCGGGCGAGCGGAAGATCCGGTCGATCAGATTGCCGATCGCCCCACCCAGCACCAGGCCGAGTGACACCGCCCAGGGGGTCGAGCGCAGCCGGGGCGCCATCCGGACGATGAAGATGACCACGCCGATCGCGATCAGCGCCAGCAGCCAGGTCATCCCCGTGGCCATGGAGAACGCCGCGCCGGGATTGCGGATCAGGGACAGGTAGACCAGGCCGCCGAGCAATCGCACCGGCTCGTTCGGCTGCACCGTGGCCACCACGATGACCTTGCTGATCACGTCCAGGACGATGACGGACACGGCGATCGCGGCCAGCAGGCCGACCTTGCGTGGCTTGACCGGGGAAGGCGGCGCCGCTGCGGTCTCCCCCTCCGCCGGGGCCTCCGGTCGGTCCGGTGGGGCGTCCTCGGGCTGGTCGGTCACCCCGCCACCTTCCCGGGGCACGTCGCAAGCTCGGTCACCCCGGAGGTGCCGGTCCGGTGCCGAGGATTCGCTCGGCAAGCCTCGCTCATTGGCCCATTGTCCCAGAGCGGAGTCAGTCGTCGGACCGCTCGCCCCGTTCGCCGAACCAGCCGGCCAGCGCCCCGCCGCGACCGACCGCCCGGAGGCGGCGTTCGGTGGCGGCCCGCACCCGTTCCGGCGCGACGACCAGCAGCTGGTCGCCGGACTGCAGGCGGATGTTCGGATTCAGGTGCATCGGCTCGCCCTCGCGCAGCAGCAGCGAGATGGTCGCCGGCATCGGCAGCCGCAGCTGGGAGATGTACACGCCGTGCATCCTCGACTGCTCGGGGATCGTCACCTGCAGCACATGGGCGTTCATCTCGTCCAGCGGCGCGGCCTCCATCTGGATCTCCATCGCCTGCCCGGACTGGATCACCCCCAGCCGGCGGGCGAGCCAGGGCAGGGTGGTGCCCTGCAGCAGCGTGTAGGTGACGACCACCACGACGATGACGTCCAGCAGGAGGCCGGCGTGCTCGACGCCGTTCATCACCGGGATCATCGCCAGCACGACGGGAACCGCGCCGCGCAGTCCCGACCAGGACAGGAAGGCCTGCTCGCGCAGGGACAATCCGAAAGGCAGCGCGGCCGCGACCACCGAGGCGGGCCGGGCGACCAGCAGCACCCACAACCCGATAAGCAGACCCGGCACGAGCGCGGGCAGCAGCCCGGTGGGGTCCACATAGAGGCCGAGCATGACGAACAGGCCGATCTGGGCGATCCAGCCGAAGCCCTCGGCGAACGACAGGGTGGCCGAACGGTGCGGGATCCGCGAGTTGCCCAGGATCACCGCGGCGACGTAGCAGGCCAGGAAGCCGGAGGCGTGCGCGAACACGCCGACGGCGTAGGCGCCGCCGATGAGGGCGATCGTGGCCAGCGGGTAGAGGCCTGCGGCGGGCAGCGCCTGCCGGCGCATCACCCATGCCCCGCCGAAGCCGGTCGCCGCCCCGATCGCCGCGCCGACGATCAGCTCGTAGACCACCAGCAACGGGTCCAACCAGGTGATCTCCGAGGTGCCGGCCAGCAGGACCACGGCGATGACCACGGGCGCGTCGTTCAGGCCGGACTCGAGTTCCAGCGCGGCGGACAACCGGGGCTTGACGCCGACCCCGCGGAGCACCGAGAACACCGCGGCGGCGTCGGTGCTGGACAGCACCGCACCCCAGAGCAGGGAGGTGCGCCAGTCGAAGCCCATCAGCAGGAACACCCCGGCGCCGGCGACGGCGATGGACACAACCACCGACACCGTGGCCAGGCTGATGCCAAGGCCCAATGCGGGACGGACGTTCTCCCACCGCGTGGTCAGGCCACCCTCGGCCAGGATGAAGACCAGCGCGACGAAACCGAGGTGTTCGGTGAGCAGGGTGTTGTCGAGGTCGACGCCCAGCGTGTCCACCCCGAGCACCAGGCCGATGCCCAGATACAGCAGCAGCGAGGGCATGCCGAGCCGTCGGGACAGCCGGACCGCCATGATGGACAGGAGCAGGATCAACGCCGCGATCGCGAAGATCGCCTCGGGGGTGCCCAGGTTCATCGGCGGTGACGATCAGCGGCGCATCGCGGGCGTCATACCCAACGCGGCGAGCACCTCGATGGTCGCCTTGGACCGGTTGAACGTGTAGAAGTGCAGGCACGGCGCGCCCTCGGCGATCAGCTGCTCGCTCATCCGCACCGCGTGGTCCATGCCGATCCGCCGGCCCGCTTCGGGATCGTCCGCAACCGCGAGCAGCTGCCCGGCCAGCTCGACCGGGATGCGCTGGCCGGACAGTTCATGGATGCGCATGAGCCGGGCGTAGGAGGTGACCGGCATGATGCCGGGCAGCACCGGCACATCGGCACCGGCCCTGGTCATCCGGTCGCGCAGCCGCAGGTAGTCCTCGACCGAGAACAGCATCTGGGTGATCGCATAATCGGCGCCGGCGTTGATCTTGTCGACCAGGAACTTGGTGTCCGAGTCCAGGTCCACCGATCGGGGGTGCTTGTCCGGGTACGCGGCGACACCGACGGAGAAGCTACCCAGCGACCGGGCCAGCGAGACCAGCTGACCGGTGTACTCCAGGCCCTGTGGGTGGGCGACCCACTCCCCGTTCGGGTCGCCCGGCGGGTCGCCACGCAGCGCCAGGATGTTGGACACGCCGACCGAGGCATAGGAGCCGATGACCTGCCGCAGCTCGGCCACCGAGTGCCCGACCGCCGTCAGATGGGCGACGGGCAGCAGCGTGGTCTCCTCGGCGATGCGCTGGGTCACCCGGATGGTGCGTTCCCGGCGCGATCCCCCGGCTCCGTAGGTCACGGACACGAACGCCGGCCGCAGCGGCTCGAGCCGGCGCACCGAACGCCACAGGACGTCCTCGTCCGCATCGCTGCGCGGCGGCATGAACTCGACCGAGAAATGGGGCCCCGGCGTGGCCAGTCTGTCGGGAACCGTCGGCATCCCGTGAGCCTATCGGGGACCGATCACGAAGAGATGAACCGGCCGCCGGAGCGAGGCTTGCCGCACACTGGGCGGGTGATCGACGCCGACCGACTGCACCTGGTCATCACGGACGAGCTCGCCCGACACCGCGCCGAGGTGGTCGCGGTGGACCCGCGGCTGGCCGCTGACGTGGACCTGCTGGTGCAGTTCGTCACCGAGGGCGGCAAGCGGTTGCGTCCCGAGTTCCTGTGGTGCGGCTGGGTGGCCGGGGGCGGTGCCACGACCGGTCGGGATGTCCATGCGGTGCTCCAGGTGGGCGCCGCGCTGGAACTGCTGCAGGCGTGCGCCCTGGTGCACGACGACATCATCGATCGGTCGGAACGCCGACGGGGCCAACCGTCCACCCACCGCGCTGTGGCCAAGCAGCACGCCGACGCCGGGCTGGCCGGCGACCCGGACCACTACGGGTCGTCGGTGGCCGTGTTGCTCGGCGACCTGGCCCTGGCCTGGTCGGACGATCTGTTCGTGGCCGGCGCGTCCGCGCTCGGTGCGGTGCACCGGGCCGCGCCGGTCTGGCGGGCCATGCGCACCGAGGTGTTGGCCGGGCAGCTGCTGGACCTCGCGGTGACCGCGTCGACCGATCCGGACCCCGGTGCCCAGGAACGCGACGCGATGCGGGTCAACCGGTACAAGACGGCCGCCTACACCGTGGAGCGCCCACTGCAGCTGGGCGCGGCACTGTCCGGGGCGCGGGCGGCCACCGTCGATGCGCTCCGTTCCTACGGGACCGACGTCGGGGTGGCCTTCCAGCTGCGGGACGACCTGCTCGGTGTGTACGGCGATCCGACGGTCACCGGCAAGCCGGCCGGCGACGACCTGGCCGAGGGCAAGCGCACCGTGTTGCTCGCCCTGGCGCGGGCGGCACTGGCCGGTGACGTCCGGCTGCTGGCCGAACTGGACGCGGGCGTCGGCGCACCGGACGGTGATCCCGACCGGATGGCCGCGATCATCGCCGGGACCGGCGCGGTTGATGTGGTCGAGGCGCAGATCGCCGCGTTGGCCGGGTCCGCCGTCGCCGCGCTGGCCGGGATCGAACCGGTCGCCCGCCGTCGACTGGTCGAGCTGGCCGGCGCGGCCACCGCGCGGGCGCGCTGACCGAGTCGGTACCACTTCACTCTGTTGCGCTCCACGGGTTCGACCGAAGGCCCCAGTCGCCGTTGCGCGAAT